>CAZEFP010000573.1:0-2804 GCA_964511565.1 uncultured Planctomycetaceae bacterium | reverse complement strand
GCCATGAAGTGCCCCTTCACGGTGGTCCTGGACGAGGCCTCCCGGCGGGCGACCATCACCGTCGGCAAGGACACCGTCGAGGTTGGGTTCCAGGAGTACACGCCCTGGATGACGGTGCCCTTCGATGGCGGCGTCCAGGGAATCGCCCGCCTGCGCGTCCAGGCCTGGAGCGCAGAGGAGATCGGGATCTATGTGACCCCGATCAACATCGACCCCGAGAAGCCGGCCATGCCGATCTCGGAGCCCTTCGTGTACTCGATCTACCTCTCCAAGATGATCGGCAAGTACGCGACCCTCGGGCTGGCGGAGGACACCTGGGCCCTCAATGAGCGCGTCATCGACGAGCAGGCCTTCCTCGACCAGTCCTGGCTGATCTTCGAGGAGCGCAAGAAGCAGCTCTGGGATGCGCTGGACAAGACGCGTCGCGGCCTCGTGACCTGCGTCTTCGACACGACCGATCGCATCAGCCACATGTTCTACCGGACCCTCGATCCGGACCACCCGGCGAACGAGGGCAAGGAGGTCGAGCGCTACAAGGATGTGATTCCGGACCTCTACGCGAAGATGGACGCGTTCCTTCCCGAGATCCAGGCGAAGGTCGGCAACGACCCCGACACGGTCTTCATGGTCATCAGCGACCACGGCTTCTGCAACTTCCGGCGTGGCGTCAACCTGAACGCCTGGCTGCGGGACGAGGGCTACCTGGTCTTGAAGGACGGGGCGACGACCTCTGGCGACTGGTTCCAGAAGGTGGATTGGGAGAAGACGCGCGCGTTCACCCTGGGCCTGACCGGCATCTTCCTGAACAAGAAGGGCCGCGAACGCCACGGGATCGTCGATCCCAGCGACGCCCCCGCGCTGTGCGCGGAGCTGCGCGCCAAGCTCGAGGCCCTCGTGGACCCGAAGACGGGTGAGGGGATCATGAACGAGGTGTTCCTCACCTCGGAGGTGCACGACGGCCCCTACGCCGACCTCGCTCCCGAGCTGCTGATCGGCTACAAGCGCGGCTATCGCCACTCCTGGGACTGCGCCACGGGCTCGGTCTCCGAGGAGGTCTTCAGCGACAACACCAAGAGCTGGAGCGGTGATCACTGCGTGGATCCGCGCCTCGTCCCAGGCGTCTTCTGGTGCAACCGTGAGATCAACACGGAGCAGCCGAGCCTGGCGGACATGGCTCCCACCGCGCTGGACCTGTTCGGCGTCGACATCCCGCGCTACATGCTCGGCGCGCCCCTCTTCGGCGACCGCAAGGGCACCAGCAAGCTGGCTACGGACAAGATCCCGGGTCGCGAGGTTGCTCGCGCCGCGGCCGGTACCGGGGAGGCGCGCTCATGAGGCTTCCCCGCTGGACGACCTACCCCGCGCTCGCGACGATCGCGGCGCTCGTGGTCACTGCTGTCCCCGAGCCGGTGACGCGTCCGGCCGCCGGCGCCGCAGCGCGCGCTCGGGCGGGTCTGCCCGTGACGGAACACCCTCGTCTCGTCGTGCTTGGCATCGACGGGATGGACCCGGACATCCTGCGGGACGTGGTCGCGCGCTATCCCGAGCGCATGCCGCACTTCCGGCGGCTGATTGAGGAGGCCGACGGCGTGCGCGACCTGGGGACCTCGACCCCGCCCCAGAGCCCCGTGGCCTGGTCCAACTTCATCACCGGGCGCAACCCCGGCGGTCACGGCATCTACGACTTCATCCACCGCTCGACGGCCAACTACGGGCCGATCCCCGCGACGGTCACTGAGACGACTGCGGGTCAGGTGGACCTTCCCGGCGCCTACCGCTTCCCCACCTCCTCCGGCGGGGACTCGAATCGCTCCGGCAAGGCCTTCTGGACGCTGTTGGGAGACGCCGGCGTGCCCGCGGATGTCTGGCGCATGCCGATCAACTTCCCGGTCGAGCCGGGAAGGGGCTGGTCCTTCCCCGGGATGATGACCCCGGCCGTGGACTCGGCCTACGGCGAGCCCACGCTCTACACCTCCGAGCCCGAGCTTGACCAGCTGGGCCAGGAGAAGGTCGTGGGCATCGAGGTGCGCCGCGGCGTGGCGCGCACCTACGTGCTGGGTCCGGAGAACGCCTTCAAGGACCCTGATGTGGACGGCCACCTGAAGCGGTCTCGCGCGCCCATGGACATCTTCGTGGACGAGGACGCGGGCGCCGTGGCGGTGCAGGTCGATGGCGGTGCGCCGCTCGTCCTGACCCCCGGCCAGTGGAGCGGCTTCGTCCCGGTCACCTTCTCGATGCTGCCCCTCGGGTTGTCGGACATGAGCGGCATCGTCCGCTTCTACCTGCGTGGCCTGAGCCCGCTCGAGATCTACGCCTCGCCCGTCAATGTGGACCCGCGCGCGCCGATCCAGCCGGTCTCCGCGCCGGACACGGCGGCCGTGGACCTCGCCGACCTGATCGGGCTGTACTACACGCAGGGCATGGCCGAGGACGTCAACGGCCTCAAGAACCGGATGCTCACCGATGCCGAGTTCATGATGCAGGCGTCGCTGGTCTACGAAGAGCGCGGGCGCATGCTCGACGTGGCTCTGGACCACTACATGGCCAAGGAGGACGGCGGGCTGCTGTTCTTCTACTACTCGTCCGTGGACCTGGCGATGCACATGATGTGGCGCCATGCGGATCCCGAGCACCCGCATCACGACGAGGACTTCGCCGCGGACGCGAGTGACTGGTGGTCGGGGCGCGAGGGGAGCGTCTGGCGCGAGGTGATCGACGACCTCTACCTGCGCATGGACCCGATCCTGGGGCGCGTGCGCGAGCGAGTGGGCGACAACCTGTCGACTCTGCAGGAAGGCATCACG
>CAZEFP010000572.1:0-2806 GCA_964511565.1 uncultured Planctomycetaceae bacterium | reverse complement strand
AGCGGCGACCGGATCTGCGACACGAACCCCGAGTCCAACCCCGAGTTCAACTGCTCGACAGGCTCGACGAGCTGCGGGAGCACGGACCCCGTCCGGAACTACATGAACTACAGCACGGACACGTGCATGACCAACTTCACCGAGGAGCAGGCGCGACGGATCCGCTGCACCCTCGAGTTCTATCGCCCGAACCTCGGGACGCCCATCGGCCCGGTCCTCGGCCAGAACTACTGCGTCGAGACCCCGAACAGCACGGGCCTGCCCGCGACCCTCGTGGGGACGGGAACCAAGCTCATCGCGAACAACGACTTCGGCATCTACGCCCAGGGTCTGCCCATCAGCTCCCCGGGCTACTTCATCTGCAGCCCCAACCAGGCGCAGGTCCCGGGTCCGGGGGGTTCGCAGGGAACGCTCTGCGTGGGGGCCTCCACCGGGCGGTACCTGAGCCAGGTCGGCAACGCCGGCATCTTCGGGATCATCCCGCTCACGGTCGCCCTCACCTCCATCCCCCAGCCCACGGGCAACGTGGCCGTGCAGCCGGGTGACACCTGGAACTTCCAGTGCTGGTACCGGGACTCGATCCTCGGCTTCCCCGTCTCCAACTTCACCGACGGCTACACGATCACCTTCGAATGATCGGCGGGGGCTCACCCCTCCAGCGAGCAAGCGGCCCGACGGCCGGCGCCCCGCGCCGCCCGTCGGGCCGCTGCCGTTCGAGGGCGCTCAGCTCGCCCAGGCGTCGACCATGGCCAGCATCGCGGCAGAGATCGTCGCGCACTCCTCCTCGGTGGTGCACGCCGGCGGGAGCGCGTAGACCACGTTGCCCAGCGGGCGCAGCAGCGCCCCGTTCTCGCGGGCCACGCCCCGCAGCCTGGGTCCGCGTGCGCTGAGGTAGCCGGAGTCCTCCCCCGTCAGGTCGAAGGCGACCATCCCGCCGAGGTGCCGGAGGTTCGCGATCCGATCGTCGCCCTCGAGAGACGAGAGGCCGCCGAGGATCCACTCGCCCACCTGCTGCAGCTGGCCTGGTGTGTCTCGCTCCTCGTTCACCCGCAGGGACTCCAGGGCCACGGCGCAGCCCGTCGGGTTCCCGGTGAAGGTGTGCCCGTGGAAGAGCGCCCTCGTGCGAACGTCGCTCAGGAAGGTCTCGTAGAGCGCCTCGGTGGCCATGGTCGCCGAGAGCGGATACATGCCGCCCGTGAGCCCCTTCGCGAGGCACAGCAGGTCGGGCGTGATCCCGCAGGCCAGGCACGAGAAGAGGGCGCCGGTACGACCGAACCCCGTCATGACCTCATCCGCGATGAGGAAGAGACCCCGCTCGTCGCAGGCGGCGCGGGTCGCGCGCACCACCGACGCATCGTGGATCTTCATCCCAGCCGCTCCCTGGAGGCGCGGCTCGAGGATGACGCCCGCTGCCCGTTCGCCCAGCTCATCGAGGGCCGAGGTGATCGCGGCGGCCTCTGCCGGGACCCGCTGCACCTCGAACAGGAAGGGCGCGAAGGGCATGAAGAAGGGGTCCGGGTCGCCCACCGCCATGGCCCCGAAGGTGTCGCCGTGGTACCCGCCCTCCAGCGCCACGAAGACCCGTCGCTGGGGCTGGTCCCGCTGGGCGTGGGCCTGGAGTGCGATCTTCAGGGCCACCTCCACCGCCGTGGAGCCGTCGTCGCTGAAGAAGGTCCGAGTGAGCCCCTCCGGGGCGACCCGCGTGAGCTCCTCAGCCAGCGCGACCCCCGGCTCGTGGGTGGCGCCCGCGAAGAGCACGTGGTCGAGCCGCTCCATCTGGGCCCGCGCTGCCTCCACCAGCCGCGGCTCCCCGTGGCCGTGCAGGGTCGCCCACCAGGAGGAGATCCCGTCCACCAGCTCGGTTCCGTCGTCCAGGACCAGCCGCGCGCCGCTGGCAGAGCGCACCGCGATCGGCGCAGGCTCCGTGGCGGCCTGGGTGTAGGGGTGCCAGACGTGTCGTGCGTCCCGTGAGATGAGGTCTTCGGCCATGGTTCATTGCCTCCGGATCGCGTCGGCGAGCGGGTGTTCTTCGAGCCACGCCTCGATGGCACCCCGGTCGAGCGGCGCGAGGACCGGCAGCTCGAAGAGGCGGGGCACGTGGGCGGCGAGGGTCGCGGCGTTCTCGGGGTGGGGCTCGCCCACCAGGATGAGCGCCAACGGGACGAGCTTCCGCGCCCGCAGGGCCTCCAGGGTGAGCAGCGTGTGGTTGAGGGTCCCGAGGGAGGAGCGGGCCACGAGCACCACGTCAGGGCGCACGCGCGCGAGCCAGTCCGCCTGGGTGAAGGTCGGGGTGAGGGGCACGTGCAGCCCCCCGGCGAACTCGACCACGAGGGGCGCGGGAGCGGCCTCGGCCACGCGCTCGCCCAGCGCGGCGTGGAGCACCTCGGGATCGATCACGGCGTCCACGGCGGCCGCCGCGGTGTGGGGGGAGGCGGGGAGCGGGAACTCGTAGGTCGGCGGTGCGATGACGCGGGCGCCATCGCCGTGGGGACCCGCGAGCTCCTCGACCGTCGCCGAGTCGCTGTCATCCCCGGTCTGCACCGGCTTCCAGTACCGCGCGTCCAGGGCCCGAGCCACCGCGGCCGCCACCACGGTCTTGCCGATGTCGGTGTCGGTCCCAACGATGAACAGCGGGCGCCGGGGGAGCGCCGGCTCGGGCGAGGTGGACGCCGCCGGGCCCTCCTCCGCACCGACGGCCGAGCCGCCAGCCAGGATCGGCGCGAGCCCATCGAGCAGCGCGTCCACGTCCGCGGCGCGGTGGGCCGCGTGGCAGGCCACCCGGAGCTGGGCCGCGCCGGTGAGCAGC
>CAZEFP010000571.1:0-2815 GCA_964511565.1 uncultured Planctomycetaceae bacterium | reverse complement strand
TATCCCGCGTCTTGATGCTCCCGAAGGAGTAGCGCTCGTCGAGTTGCTCACGCAGCGACTCGTTCTCGCGCGCGAGGGAGTGGCGCTCGAGGGCCCGCGCCGTGGCGACCACGAGGTCGGCATCCGACGGGGAGGCGGTGGTCGCCGTGACGCCGAGGGCCTCGGCGCGCGCGGTGTCGCCGATGAGCACCACGGCCGGCCTCCCATCCACCTTGGTGAGGGCGACGACGTCCTCATCGTCGGCGTCCTCGGCGCGGACGAGGATCGCCTCGTGGCGATCCGGTCCCGCCAGCAGGGCGCCGAGGGTCCCATCCCCGGCGTGGTGGCGGCCAGCCGCCGAGCGCTCCGCGAGCATGGCGCAGACGCGGCGTCCGCGCTCAACATCGGCGTCGATCACCAGCACCCTGCGCCCGCGCAGGATCGACTCGCCAGGGGCGCGGCGCGGGTACGGCCGCGGGGCGAAGCTCAGGTCCGGCCCGATGCTCGAGTTGCCGCTGCTGAGTTCACCGTCTTCGACATGACCTTCCATGTCGATCTCTTTCGACATGCGCGTCCAGTTGTCTGAACGCCCCTGGCGCCAGAGGGGCCTTGTGTCCTGGGTCGGGGCTCGGCTCAGGCTCGGGGAGCGCCCGAGAATGAGACATCAAAGACCCGGTGGCCCCCTTCCTCGTCGCGCAGGACCAGATCCCCGCCTTGCCCCACGGCGATGGCGCCGGCGGCGGCGAGGGCGTTGGCGCCGATGTCGGGCAGCCGCGCCTTGAGGGCGTAGGGCTGCATCGCATCGGCGGGCGAGAGGTCGGCCATGGGGCCTGCGGGGAAGCGGATGTGGATGCAGGGCGCCCCCGCGTCTCCGGCGTCGATGGAGACCCGCACGACGTCCCCGGCACCGGCGCACCCCACGGCGGTGAGCAACAACGCCTCCAGGGCCATGGTGACCAGGAGCTTGTCGGCCTCGATCTGGGCCCCCTCGATCCTGGAGCGGAAGAGGATCCGGGGGGAGTCCGGGGACTGCCCGGCGAGGGCCCCGAGCTGCTCCTCGAGGAGGACGGCGAGGTCGAAGGCCTGCTCTCCGCGGGGCGGCGGGGCCGCCACGTACCCGATCGTCCTGGTGAACTGCCGGAGCTGGCCGAGCTCTCGCTCGAGCCCGAGGTGGGCGTGGGTGGAGCGCGCGGTGAGGTCGAGGGCCTGGACGATGTCCGCGAGATCGGCCACCTGGTCCTTCAGCCAGGCGGGGCGCCTGGAGTCCCTGGCCGCGGCGTCGGTCTCCGCGGCGTCCGGCGGCGCGTCGGCGGGTCCGTCGTCGAGCGTCGGCTCGACGTCCGGCTCCATCGGGAGGGCCCCACTGGCGTCGCTGGTCGGGGCCCCGTCCGAGGGCAGGGTCTCGCGGCCGGCCGGTTCCATGGCGGGGATCACGAAGTCGTCGCTCTCCCCGAAGAAGGCCTCGATCTCCTCGTCGGTGAGCAGCGGGCCGTCCAGGGAGTGCGGGTCGTTCGCCGGGGACTCGATGGCGACCGGGTCCTCCTCAGGGTCGACCCCGTCGAGGACTTGTTCCTCTGGCGCACGGGTGGTGCCACGGAGAGTGGACTCCGGTACGGGGATCGGTCGCTCCGCCTGGGCGGTGGGGGTACGCAGGAACGCAGAGCGCGGTTGGGGAGACGGGGAAAGCGGTCCTGCCGCCTCCCTGTCCGTCATGGGGTCCGCCGCGACACTGCCCTCCAGGCGCACCGGCTCGGCGGTCCCGATGCTCGCGCTCGCGTGTTCCTGCGCGCCGGACGGCTGGGGGGCGTGACCCTGTCCGAGGATGGACTCGATCTCGCTCAGCTCGCGGTCCCGTCCTCCGTCAGGCTCCGAGTGGCCCCCCGCATCGGGCGCCGCGTCTGCCCCGGAGCTGGGCGCGTGGCGGGGCCCGGGCTCTTGGGGCTCGACCGCGCTGGGCTCGTCACCGAGCGATCGGGGTGCGCCGGGCTCCGCCTGGGCAGCCCGAGGGACCTCGCCCTTGGCGAGCTCTTCGAGGGCTTCCATGTCGAGGGGCCAGCGGAGCCTGGACCCGCGAATGCCCGCGTCGTGGAAGGCCCCCTCGATGGCGCCGTCGCCTCCCACCCAGAGGATGCGGCTTCCTGGCGAGCCCTCCTGCCAGCGCCGGAGGAGTCCGGCGTCAGCGAATGGAACGTCCTTGAGGTCCGCGACCAAGAGCGCCCCGGCCGCCGCCTGGACCTCGAACAACTCCATGGCGTCATCCAGCCGCTCCACGCGGCCGGGATTCGCCCCTGAGGCCACCAGGAGGCCGTCCAGCCGGGCGAGGCGGGGCGAGGAGAGGACGATGATCCGGGCGCGGGCCATGGGGCACAGTCTACGGATGGCCCGGCCCGATCCCCACGCTGGATCAGCGGACTGGGAAAGGGCTTCCCTGGGGATCGCCCCAATCCGGTGCACGGCAAGAGTGGGGGGGCTGCTCTGACCCTCCAGGGCGCGGGCTGCCTATAGTCGCGGCACCCGTGGCGCCGAAGAACCCCCTTGGGGGGCCCCTGAGCGCGAAATCACCGGAACGAGAGCATCCAGATGGCCTCCGCAGACACCCACGACAGCTTGGACGAGCGCGCCGACGGCGAAGGCGCTCTCGTGGACCTGTCCCTGGTGATCCCGGTGTTCGACGAGGAGGAGAACCTGCCGAAGCTGCACGCGGAGATCGTTCGCCACGTGGGGGCCATGGGGATCAGCTGGGAGGTGGTCTACGTGGACGACGACTTCGCCGCGGACCCCGGGCGCGTGTCGGAGATCTGCCGCCTGGTTCGCGAACGGGGGGTGCGGATGGCGT
>CAZEFP010000570.1:0-2819 GCA_964511565.1 uncultured Planctomycetaceae bacterium | reverse complement strand
TGGCTCCTCGCTCTCACCCAGGACCTGGAACCGCCCCGCTGGGGCGATTGTTGAAGCCAATCGAGGGTGCAGACGCCGACGGCGTAGTAGGTGGGCTGCGATGCTTCGAAGAACTCCGGCGCGACCCACCGGTCGTGGCCGGGCATTCGCCGGCCGGCGGCCAGGGGGGTCCTGGCGACCTCCGGGGACAGGAGCCCGCGCTGGTGGTCAGGCGGGGTGAGCCGAGCCGCCGACCGCTCGAGGCGACTGACCCCGTTGGCGTACGGAGCACGGCTCGCTGGTCAGGAGTGGCGGCAACGCGACGGCGGAGGTCCTTCAGTCGTCCAGGTCAAGGACCTGTCCGGCGGCGATGAGTCTTGGGCGGAGCGAGGCGTAGTCGAGGGCCTGGGTCGAGGTGGAGCCCTCCGCCAGCAGGGCGGCGGCGATGCCGGCGCTTTGGCCGATGATCATCCAGGTGCCTTCGATGCGGAGGGAGGAGATGCCGACGTGGGTGCACGAGAGGGCCACAGGGACGAGGAGGTTGGTGCACTCCTCGTGCCGCGGAAGGATGGCCCGGAGGGGGACGTGGTAGGCGTAGCCCTGTCGCGTGCCGGGCCTCCTGACGGGGAAGATCGTGCCCTCGTTGATGACGGCGTCGGCGCCTCGCGCGACCCGCTGGCAGTCGTGGGAGTCGATGGGGAACGAGGAGATCGCGATCGGGTCGGGCTTGACGGGGTCGTCGATGATGTCCCTTTGGCTGAGGATGTACTGCCCCCTCATGCGCCGCGACTCGCGCACGTAGAGCGCTGGCGAGAAGTGGCCGTGCTCGGGGAACTCGTCGCGGCACAGGCCGAGGCGCGCGTACCGCTCGCGCGTGGCGGCCGGGACCGAGGGGTCGGTGGTCAGGAAGTGGAAGAACTCGAGGGTGTACTGCTTGTGCTCGTTCCAGATCTGCGTCCTGCTGCGCTGATCCGCGGAGTGCCAGGCCTTGCCGCCTCCCACGAGGCCCAGGGAGAACTGACCGCCGATGGAATTGTTGCCGTCCAGCTTCCCGCCCGGCAGGGGGTAGAGGTCGAAGCCCGGCCGAACCCCCGCCGCCAGCGCCCGGCGAACGACCTCGAAGCGGGCCGGGTCGTAGTGCTCGGGAGCGGGCATGGGGACGCGGTTGGCCGGGTCCTCCGTCAGGCACAGCCGGAAGCTGTACACCATCACGTTGTCGTCGCCGCCCGCCTCAGGGCCGGCGTCAGCGGTGGTGACCAGGGGCAGGAGCTCCCCGGTCCCGTGGCGCCCGTCGATGGCCATGGTCTTCTTGGGGTACTGCTTGCCGGCGAGGGACTCGCCGTAGGCCTCGCGGCCCTCACGGCCGACGGCGTGGGACACGCCCGCCGCCGCCATGAGGTCGCCCTCGTAGGTCCCGTCCACGAAGGCGTCCGCCGACAGGTCCCCCTGGGGCGTGCGGATCGAGACGATCCGAGTCCCTTTCATGCTCATCGACTCGAGGGCGCTCTCGGTGAGGACCTCGACCTGCGCCTCAGCAAGCATCTGCCGCGTCACTCGCATGGCGACGTGCGGCTCGAAGGTCCAGCGCGCCTGGTCCTTGGTGGAGGGGTCGTAGGGGGCCGCGAGGCCCCGGTCCGTGTAGTCCTCGACGATCCGGGTGTGCCACTCGTGGAAGAGGCCCATCACCGTCGTGCGGTCCATCTGGTTCGAGTCGCAGTGGCTCAGCCCCCCGGTGCTCAGGCCCCCGATGTGGCCCGTCGGCTCAACGAGGAGGACCCGCGCCCCCTCCCGGGCGGCGCCGATGGCGGCGCAGACCCCGCCTGGGGTGGCGCCGTAGACCAGGACGTCCGCGTGGTGGGATTCGGCCTCGTTGGCGCTGGCCAGAGGCTCCGAGGTCGCGCAGGCGGCGCCGAACGGAAGGGACGCGAGGGCGATGAGGAGCGCGATTCGCAGGCTCATGCGGAGGGTGGCGGTTGGCGCCTGGCAGGTTGGATCAGGCCTGGAGGCCCTCGATGATCTCGAGGAGCGTCCGGAGCTGGAGGGCGAGACGTTCCAGCTCGGAGGCGTACCACGCCGCGGTGAACTGATACACCTTCACGCGCCCCATGTACTCCGGGTTATGACGGAGCTCGAGGAGCGTCGCCGCGGAGATGGGCTTCAGATAAGAGGTATCGGGCGCGGTCGGGCCCGGCCACTTCGTCTGATTCGGGAAGCCCCAGGGGCCACCCAGCGACACCTCGAACTGACCGAGCATGCGCATGTAGGACAGCATGTTGTTCACGTCCTCGCGGGTGTCGTCCGTGAGGTTGAGGAACGTGTCGAGCTCGTGCCGGAGCTGGGCGTCCTGGAGGATGCTGAACGTGCCCGTGCTGATGACCGAGTTGGTCGTGCCGAGGGCCGGGTCGAAGGTCCGCGGTCCGCAGAACACGAGGGTCATCTCGGTGGCTTCCTCCTCGGTCATGGCCAGGATGGCCTCGTCCGGGAGTGTCATGAACGCGCTGAAGCGCGCGGCCTGCCGGAAGTGGTACTCGTAGACCTCCTCGCAGGAGGCGAGGTTGAGCCTGCACTCGGACTCCAGGGAGTCCAGGGCCAGGTCGGCCTCCTTCCCGCGCTTGGACTCCTCCCAGAGGGCGTCGAGGGCGAAGGCGAGCATGATCGAGATGACGATCACGCCCCCTTCCTGGAGCATGGAGCGCAGGGTTCGCGTGGGGCGGGCGGGCTGGGTCATCGGGTCGCGTCGGCAAGAGGGGTCGAGGTCCGAGTCCGCGGTAGCTCACATGCCGGGTGGGGTCCCGCCGGTGTGGGTGAACGCCTTGTTGACGATCTTCCAGCCCTCCTCG
>CAZEFP010000569.1:0-2819 GCA_964511565.1 uncultured Planctomycetaceae bacterium | reverse complement strand
CGGAGCCAGGACCGCTCCTTCGGCGTCCTGATGGACCTGCGCGCATCGGATCCTCACGTCCGGGTGGTCCGCTTCAGGCGCAACTTCGGGCAGACCCCGGCCATGAGCGCTGGCTTCGAGCACAGTCGAGGCGCCGTGGTGGTCACCCTGGACGCTGACCTCCAGAACGACCCCGCGGACATCCCCGCGCTCGTGGGCAAGCTCGACGAGGGCTACGACATCGTCGTCGGCTGGCGGAAGAACCGACAGGACGGGCTGGTGCTCCGCAAGGTGCCCTCGCGAATCGCCAACAGGCTGATCGCGCGACTCACCGGCGCCACGGTCCACGACACCGGATGCACCCTGAAGGCCTTCCGGCGCGAGCTCGTGGAGAACCTCCCCATCTACGCCGAGCAACACCGCTTCCTCCCGGTGCTGGCTCTCGCGAGCGGGGCGCGCATCGCGGAGGTCGTCGTGAATCACCGGCCCCGGATCCATGGGGTCAGCAAGTACGGAATTGGCCGGGCCGTGCGGGTGGCGCTGGACCTCCTGACGATGAAGATGCTCAGCTCGTTCGCCAAGAGCCCCCTGCCGTACTTCACGCTCCTCTCGATCCCCTTCGTGTTCACGCCCCCCCTCTACTTCGTCGCGGCCTTGATGACCTCCGACGCGCCGACCTTCGACAGCGGCTGGGGGCAGGCGGCCCTGTTCACCCTCGGCCTGATGGTCTCCGCGGGGGTGTACTTCGTCCTGCTCGGACTGCTCGCGGAGCTGGTGGTCAAGCTGTTCGGCCGGAGCGACCGGCCGCTCAGTACGGCCGACAGCGGGCCCGTCATGGTCCGGACCGGGGGGGTGGCATGACCGAGGTGATTCAACCCGTTCAGGCCGAGGCCTCCGTGCTGGTCTCCAGCGCAGTGCCGGACGTGACCATCGTCTTCCCCGTGCAGACCCAGAAGGCAGAGATCGACAGCGTGCTCAGCGCCCTCGGGTCGACGCTCGAGCGTCTCGGCTACACGTGGGAGTGCATCCTCGTCTTCGACGGGATCAAGGGGGCCCTCTGGGAGCACGCGACCGCGCTCCAGGAGCGGACCCGAGACCAGGTCCGGACGATCGCCTTGCACAAGGCCTTCGGGGAGTCCGTCTGCCTCTCGAGCGCCTTCGAGCACGCCCGAGGCGGCCTGATCCTCACGACGCCGCCGTACGTTCAGTCGGACCCGGACGGGCTGCAGGCGATCTTCGAGAGCATCGATGACGGCGCGGACTTCGTCACCACGCGCCGCACGCCTCGGGTCGACTCCAAGCTCAACCAGCTGCAGTCCTTCGCCTTCAACTGGATCGTCCGGAAGGTGGTGGGGGCCAGCTTCCACGACCTCAACAGCACCCTGCGGGTGATGCGCCGCGAGGTCCTCGATCAGATGACGATCTACGGGAACATGTATCGCTACCTGCCGGCGGTCGCGTACCGGCAGGGCTTCCGGGTCGACGAGGTCGACGTGCGCCACCTCACGGAGTGGGGGGACAACAGCGTGTTCGGCCCCGGGATCTACCTGCGCCGGGCCCTGGACGTCCTCGGGCTCATGTTCCTCGCGCGCTTCACCCACAAGCCGCTGCGCTTCTTCGGCTCCCTCGGGGGCACGCTCATGTTCGCCGGCGGGCTCCTCGCGAGCGTCGCGCTCGTGGAGTGGGCGCTCCGCAGCGGCGACTTCTCCCTGTACAAGACCCCCTTCTTCCTCGTGGGGGTCCTCATGGGCGTGCTGGGCGCTCAGATCGTCGGCTTCGGCCTCGTGGGCGAGATCATCGTCTTCACCCAGGCTCGGAACGTCAGGGAGTACCGGATCGAACGGATCTACGAGTGATGGGGCCCAGCACCGAGACATCCAGCGGTGCCGCCGCCGGGGCGGGCAGCCCCGCCGAAGTGGCCGTGCGTCCTGCGCTCCCCGAGGACGCCAGCGCCGTGGACGCTTTCGTCCTGTCCTCCGAGGCAGGGACGTTCTTCCACCTGACCGGCTGGACCCGGGCGGTGGTGGAGGAGTTCGGCCACCGGGACCGCTCCCTGGTGGCCGAGCGCGGCGATGAGATCGTCGGCGTCCTGCCGCTCACGGAGTGCGCTGGCCTCCTCGGCGGTCGCGCGCTGATCTCCAATGCCTACGCGGTCTATGGGGGGCCGGCGGCCGTGGACCGGGAGGCGGAGCTGGCCCTGGTACGGGCGGCCGAGGAGCTCGCCGTGGTCGAGCGCGTCGGCCGGTTGGAGCTGCGCTGCCAGCGGGACCTCGACGTTGGCTTCGAGCGCCTCGACCTCCACGCGACCTTCATTCGTGAGCTCCCGGGCAGCGCCGAGGAGGTGCTCAAGTGCATGCCCAAGAAGTCGCGGGCCGACGCACGGAAGGCGCGACAGCAGCACGGGCTGACCCTCCGCGAGGGCCGCTGGTACGTGGGGGACCTCGTCCGACTCTTCCACCAGAACAAGCAGGCCCTCGGCTCACCGGCCCTGCCCGCCACCTTCTTCGCGAGGCTGCTCGCGATCTTCCCCGAGCGGGCGACGATCCACCTCACGAAGCAGGGGGAGGAGCCGGTCATGGCCGTGATGTCCTTCCTCTTCCGCGACCAGGTATTGGCCTACTACTCCGGCACGGCCGCCAACGCCGACCGCCGCTGCAAGGCGAGCGCCTTCACCTACATGGCGCTGCAGGAGTGGTCGATCGACGCGGGGTACCGCGTGTTCGACTTCGGTCGCAGCCGCAAGGGGTCGGGCGCCTTCGCCTTCAAGGCCCGCCAGGGGTTCGAGCCCGCGGAGCTGTACTACCAGATCCGGCGGGTGCGGGATCAGGCGCTGCCCAGCC
>CAZEFP010000568.1:0-2824 GCA_964511565.1 uncultured Planctomycetaceae bacterium | reverse complement strand
TCGGGATCCCCAGGGCCACGAGCGGGATCGAAAAGCCCGAGAGCGAGGAGGCCCCTGACGCGACCAGCGCTGCCGAGGCGGACAGCATGAACCCGATGGAGAGGCTCCCCGCGTCGCCCAGGAAGACCCGCGCGGGGTGCAGGTTGTGGGGCATGAACCCGCCGATCGCCCCCATCAGCGCGATCAGCATCAGGCCGACCGCCACGTGCTCCCCCTGGAACGCGATCCAGGCGATCGCGCCGCACGCGACCACGCTGAGTCCGCTCGCGAGGCTGTCGAGCCCGTCGATGATGTTCAGCGCGTTGGTGGCACCCACGATCCAGAGGATCGTGAGAGGGACCCCGAAGACGCCGAAATCGAGCCGCGTGCCCCCGACCTCGTAGTCCCCCAGGAAGCTCAGGAGCTCGATCCCGTCGGGACGGGAGAGCCAGATCCCGTCGATGGAGACCCCCGAGAGCACCACCAGCCCCGCGGCCGCCAGCTGGACGAAGAGCTTCGCCATGGCGCCCATGCGCTGGATGTCGTCCCGGAGCCCCACCCCGAACATCATCAGCCCCCCGAGCATGATCGCCGCCACCTGCCGATCCAGGGGGACCTCGAGGGGCCGGACCACCGGGAGCCACGGGGCGGCGCAGAGCGAGAACAGGAGGGCCACGAGGACCGCTGCCCCACCCAGGTACGCCACCGGCTCGCGGTGGATCTTGCGGAGCCCGGGCTGATCGACCCAGCCGTACCGACGGGCGATGGCGCTCGTGATGGGCGTCATCAGGAGCGCCGCCAGGAAGGCGAAGATGGGGAGGACGAGGAGGAGTGACATGGCAGGTCGTTGGCCCTGGCGCCTATCGAGAGCGGCCCAGGAGTCGTGGGTTCAACGCTCTCCTTTCTTCGCCCTCTGCCGCCTCGTCGAGGGGGCCACATCGACCCGGCGCGGCAGCTCTTCACCGTCGGCCTCGTCCTGCGCTCCATCGTTCATGGAGCCGCCCGTGGCCTCCGAAGAGCCCGCCTCCAGCGCCAGAGGCGCCGCTGCACCGGCCTCGGCGGGTTCGACCCAGGGCTGCGCCGTGCTCGAGGAGCCGGCAGCCGGGGCCTCGTCGGCGCCGTACCCGTACCCATACCCGTACCCGTAGCCGTAGCCGTAGCCGTAGCCGTAGCCGTAGCCGATCCCCGTGGGCATCGCGTTCATCACCACCCCCAGGAGCCTCGCCCCGACGGAGCTGAGCCGCTCGTAGGCCGCGGCCGCGGCGCCGCGCTTGGTCTTGTCGACCCGCGCGACCAGGAGCGTCGCGTCGCAGCGTGTGGCCACGATCCGGGCGTCCGTCACCGCGAGCACCGGCGGCGAGTCCACGATGACCCGGTCGTACTCGGCGGCCAGGGCCGCGAGGAGCTCGTCGAAGCGCCGGCTGTTCAGCATCTCCGCCGGGGCGGAGGGGATCGGACCCGTGGTCAGGACCTCGAGCCCCCCGAGCTCCGTCTTCTGAATGAGGCCGGCCAGGAGAGCGTGCGGGTCCACGAGGGCGTCGGCGAGCCCCCCCTTGTTGGGCAGACCGAACACGTCCTGCTGGCTGGGTGAGCGGAGGTCGGCGTCCACGAGGATGACCGACTGCCCCGCCTTCGCCATGGCGATGGCCAGATAGGCGGACGTGGTGGACTTGCCATCCCCCTTCTCGGGCGACGTCACGTGGATGACCTTCCCGGACTCCACGGGCAGGCTGAAGTAGATCGCCGTCCGCAGCCCCCTCGCCGCTTCCGCCAGGCCAGCGTGCTCGGACCAGGAGCGAATGGCATCCAGTTCGCCGTGGTCGATCCGGGTCCTGGGGATCACGCCGAGGAGCGGGGTCGGGACCGCGCGGGCGAGGTCCGCCTCGGACCTCAGCCGCTGGTCGAGCAGCTCCCGGAGCCAGCTGAGACCGGCCCCTGCGAGGAGCCCGAGGATGAGGAACTGGGCCAGGGTGCGCGTCTTCGAGTTGGCGAGGACCGCCGTGTCGGGGCGGGCGGGGTCGAGGACCTCCACCGAGAGCTCCGTCATGCTGTCCACTTCGGCTTCGGACAGATTGATGCTCCGGATCGCCTGGGACTTCTCGTCGACCAGCTCCCGTGCACGGGCCACGGAGCCCTCGAGGCGCCGGTACTCGGTCTGGAGGTCCCCGGCCTCGGCGGCGATGGCTCGCTGCTCCTCGACGCGCTTGGCCTCCTTCCTGACCTGCTCCTCCGCGGCCGCCGACCGCTCCCGGAGGACCTTGAAGATGTTCTCGACCCGCTGCTCCATGCGCGCCGAGGAGGTGGAGGACGCGTCCCGGAGGGCGCGGTCCTCGAGCAAGCGCGCCTCGATCTCCGCGATCCTCACGTCCAGCTCGACGATGGCCTCGTGGCGCGGCGTCATCTTGAGGACGCGGATCCCCTCGCTGCGCTGGGCGCGGAGGCGCTCCAGCTCATCCTCGGCCTCGTCGATGTCAGCGATCAGGTCCAGGAACTCCGGGTCCGCCGTCGACGCCGGAGCGAAGCCCTTCCCCTCGCTCACGAAGAGCCGCAGCACCTCGAGGTCCCCCCGGAGGAGCTCCGCCTCGGCGAGACGCGACCTCGCCTCCTCCGCAGCCCGCTCCGCCGCCACCAGGCGGCCGCGGAACTCGTTCAGCTGCTGGATCTCGAACTGGCCTGCGCCCTCGGGATCCAGCGCCACCAGAGCGTTCCGCGCCAGGAAGCCGTCGCGGTCCGCGAGGGCCTGGTCCAGGTCCGCCTGAAGGAGTTTGCGCTGCTCCTCGAAGATCTCGAGGGTATTCCGGATGGAGTCCTCTCCCCGGACACCGACCATGCGGCGGTACTCGTT
>CAZEFP010000567.1:0-2827 GCA_964511565.1 uncultured Planctomycetaceae bacterium | reverse complement strand
TGACCGCGCCGGCCCGAAGGCCTCGGGCGGGTGCTCCCTCCAGGGCCAGCGCCGGCGAAGCGGAGGGGGCCCCGAGGGCTGCCCAGCCTGGAGCGGCCTGAACAGCGCGCCCATGTTCGTCGTCGGGCTCCACCCCCGACGACGTTCCCGACGTCGGCCGGAACCCGCGCGGTCCGCTCCACCAGGAGTCCGCGCGATCGGTCACCCAGGTCTCGGGCGCCCCCGTCCGCGCGGCGCCGAGGACGAGGCCTCCGGAGGCGACCGAGAGCCCGGCCGGAGCCCCGACCAGCAGCCTGGCCCGTCGATCCGCGGAGGGAACGAGGGTGACGGCGGCGCCGAAGCCGGGGGGACGCCCGCCCGCCGCGGCCCGGACCAGCTCGTCGGGCGCATGAACCCAGCCCTCAAGGCGAGAGATCGGCGGAGGGGCGGCAGCGGCGCTTCGAGTCAGCGCGCCGGGTTCAGGGGCACGGAAGTTCGGAGCGACGCCGGAGGCCGCCCCCGGTGACGCCCCGAGGGTGACCAGGAGTGCAACGGCAGAGGTCCATCCCCAGGGGAATCGACGGGGCCGCCGACCAGGGCCGCCGGTATGGGAAGGGCCCAGGGGCCCGCGGGCCCTCAGGCCAAGAGTCGTGTTGTTCATGTGAGCCGACGTCCTCGGGTCGCCGGTGGCCTTCATCGCCAGTCGCTGCTCGGAGGGGAGGGCACGCCCGATGGGCCGCGGAACGCCCCCAGGGGAGGGCCCCGGAGCCGAATCCCGCCCAACGGGGTCAGGATCCGGGTTGCCTCTGGGGGGTACCGACGGGAGGACGGGCGAATCCCGTCTCCGTTGCGGCCTTCCACGGGAATGGAGCGTGGGCTCCACCGATAGACTCCTGCAGTCATGTCAGCCCCCAAGACCAACGTGCTCCGGGTGGGATCCGTGCCCTACCTCGTGGGACGCCCCCTGGACCACGGCCTCGGCGAGGAGCCGGGGATCCAGCTCCATCACGCGGTCCCCGCGCGGCTCATCGAACAGCTCCGAGCGGGCGAGATCGACGTCGCCATGGTCTCCTCCATCGAGCTCTTTCGCACGCCCGGCTACCGCTACATCGACGGCATCGCCGTGGCGGGAGAGAGCTACGTCGGCAGCGTGCAGGTGTTCCTCCGCAAGCCGATCCAGGAGGTTCGCTCCATCGCCATGGATCCCTCCAGCCGCGCGGCAGCGGCGTTGACCAGGACCCTCCTCCAGGACCGCGAGGGTGGGCCGCCGCGCTACGAGGAAGTCCCCCACGGCGAGGACCCGCGCGAGCGGGTCGACACCGACGCCTGGCTCCGGATCGGTGACCCTGCCCTGCGTGAGACCCTGACCATCGATGCTCCCGCCTGGAACCCCAGCGAGGAGTGGCGCCGTCGGACGGGACTGCCGTTCATCTTCGCGGCGTGGATCGTCCGCGGCGACGTCGACATCGAGCCCCACCTGGCGGCCTTCGCCCGGGCTCGGGAGTCGGGCCGGGCCTCGATCAGGGAGCTCGCCGCGCAGGCGGCGAGGGAGTGGCAGCTCCCGGAGGGCAAATGCTTCGAGTACCTGTCCGAGGAGTGCAGCTACGATCCCGGCGCTGCCATGGCCCCCAGCCTCGCCGAGTTCCAGCGGCGAGCCGCTCTGGCAGGCGTCTGCCCTTCCAACATCCTCCCCGACCCCATCCACCTCGGCGGCGGCGGCCACTAGTCTCAAGAGCATGCCCCGCCTCCTCGACGCCAGGCAGTGCCCCCACTGCGCGGAGCCCCTCCCCCAGCCTCCTCCCCGGGTCTGCCCGAATTGCGCGGGGTCCCTCCAGCAGCGTCACCTCAAGGCCGGCTGTCTCTCGACAGGGCCCGCGATCTTCCTCCTGGGCTGGCTCTTCCTGAGGGCCCTGGGTGCCTGATGTCCGGAAGCCGTGAAATCGAGTCCGAGGCGTCCCCAACAAAGGGGCCCATGGTCTCCCTACGCATCTACCGAGACGAAGCCCAAGGCCTCACCGACGAGGACATCGTTCGCATCCAGCACCCCAGCCCCGCCGGGCGGGGCTCGACGGGCAACGTTCTGGCCGCTCTCGCGTCCTTCTTCGTTCCTGGGCTGGGCCAGCTCGTCCAGGGGCGGCTGTTCTCGGCCGCCTTCCTCTTCCTCGCGGTCTCGATCGGCTACTTCCTCTGGTTCCTGATCCTCCCCGGGATCGTCGCCTTCTTGCTGCACGCCGCCTCGGTGATCGACGCCGCTCTCTGGAAGGAAGCATAGGGCGAAGCCGCCGCGGGCTTGTACGGCCCTCCCCGCGCCTCTATCGTGCTCGGGTTCCCCAGTGTGGGCCGGTCCGGGCGCACACGGGAGAGCACCGAGGACCCTCCTGTGGCGCGCACCAAGACGTCGAAGTCGACGAGAAAGAAAGGCCCGAGCAAGCGGTCGAAGAAGCAGACCCCCGGACTCTTCGAGGACGCCGGCGGCCCGGGAGATGGGTCAGGCGCGGGGGGCGCGTCAGGCGACGGCGAGGAGGCGGTCGCGCTGCACGAGGCTGCCCAGGCGCGCTACCTCAACTACTCGCTGTCGGTCATCACCAGCCGCGCACTTCCCGATGTGCGCGACGGGCTGAAGCCGGTGCAGCGGCGGATCCTCTACACGATGCTCCGGGAGCGCATGCTGCCGGACGCCAAGCCCCGCAAGTGCGCGGGCGTCGTGGGCTCGGCCCTGAAGGACTTCCACCCCCACGGAGACACCGCCCTCTATGACGCGCTGGTCCGCATGGCCCAGCCGTGGCAGATGCGGCACAACCTCGTGGACGGCCACGGGAACTTCGGCTCCATCGACGGCGACTCCGCC
>CAZEFP010000566.1:1137-2829 GCA_964511565.1 uncultured Planctomycetaceae bacterium | reverse complement strand
GAGGTCGAAGGTGATGTGCTCGAAGAGCCCGGCGAGCTTGTCATCGAGGTCCTGGGATTCCCAGTCGCGCCCCGCGGCGGTGAGCTTGAAGGTGCGCTCGCCCGTGACCTCGATCAGCCCGGCGGCGCGGGAGAACCGGAAGATGAACTGCAACACCTCCGCCCGCTCCAGCTCGCGGCCGGGATTCGGGATCAGCTCCGTCAGGATCCGCTTCTCGGTCGTCTTGAAGATCTCCCCCTTCACGGTGAACCTCACCGCATGGTCGATGATGTAGGCGAGGAAGCGGGAGATGTTGGCCATGAGGTCCACACCCAGCGCCGCCTCGTCGTGGGGAGCATCCGGGTCCGACGGCACCGCCACCCGCTTGAACCAGGCGAGGGTGACCTCGTTGAAGACGATCAGCGTGTCGTCCTCGTGCTGGATCCCGTAGCGCTCCAGCTCCAGCCTCGCGGCGGTGCCCACCAGGGACTCCTCGAGGATCTTCCCCCAGCGGCGCTGATTCCAGTGGGGCAGCTCGGTCTCCATCCGCTCGAAGAAGCGACGCGGCAGGAGCCCGCCGAACTCGAGGACGGTCTTCCCCACCAGGTCTCGGAGCCCCTCCGGGAGGCGCTCCACACGCGCGACCGCCGCGGGCTCGTTCGCGTACATCTTGAACATCTCCCGGAGCCGGGAGGGGGACATGGGCCGCTCCACCTCCGGTCCGGCGTACTTCTCATCCAGGTGGCCCTTGAGGGTGATCGTCACGGCGTTCGCCCGGGACTTCTCCGCGATCTCCTGGAGCAGGAGGGCGTCCGCCAGCTCCCCCGGGAGCGCGAACTGGACCTCCTCCCCTTCACCCTCACGAAAGAGCATGGCGGCGCGCTCCAGTCCGCCGAGCACCTCGGCCTCGGAGGCCGGCCCCAGCATGGACAGGACCATGCTGCGATCGACGCGATGGCGAGGCGCCAGGAGGAGCGCCTCGAGGACGGCCTGCTGGTGCTCATCGAGGGCCTGCTTGCGCTCCACCGCTCGCTCGGGCTCACACATCATGCCCTCGAGCGCGCTGCGGAGCTCGCCGACCTTGGCCGGCATCTCGTCGGAACCGGCGTCCGACCAGAAGCGGAAGGGCTCGGCAAGCTGGGCCTTCTTGAGCCGCTTCAGCGCCTCGGCGATCGAGAGATCACCTCGGGAGGCCCTGCGCGCGGCGATCTTGGAGGAAGCTGCCTTGCCGCCGCGCACGGTGCGCTTGCGGATACCGGAAGAGTTGGGTTCAGGAGATCGCGGTGTCACTCTGCGTCGCCCTCGGGAAGGCTGGCTCGGGTCGGTGATCCGTCAGGTTCGGCGCCAGTGACCGACCCTGCCGCGTCCGCGCTCTCGGCGTGGACGATTTCGTACGAGTAGCCCTGCTCCGTCAGGAACAGCTGCCGCTTCTCGGAGAAGTCCTGGTCCCGGGAGCCGAGCGTCACCACGGAGTAGAACGTGGCGCCGCTCCCGTCGGACTTGGGCCTGAGCACTCGCCCGAGGCGCTGGGCCTCCTCCTGCCTGGAGCCGAAGGTCCCGGAGACCTGGATGGCCACGGACGCGTCCGGCAGGTCCACGGCGAAGTTGCCCACCTTGGACAGCACGAGGAGCTCGATGGCCCCCTCACGGAAGGCGGTGTAGAGGCGCTCCCGCTCCGCGTTGGCGGTGCGCCCGGTCAGCAGCGGCGCGTCG
>CAZEFP010000566.1:0-1127 GCA_964511565.1 uncultured Planctomycetaceae bacterium | reverse complement strand
CGAGGTACTGACCGATGACCAGGATCCGCTCGCCCGCGTGCTGCTCCACCAGGTCCTTGAGGATCGGGAGCTTGGCCTTGTTCTCCGAGGCGAGACGGAACTGCTGCCGGGAGGGGGCGGACGCGTAGGTCCTCCGATCCTCGTCCGAGAACGGAACCCGGACCTCGACGCAGCGGGCCTCCGCGATGAAGCCCTGACCCTCGAGGACCTTCCAGGGCACGTCGTACCGCTTGGGTCCGATCAGGCAGAAGACCTCCTCCTCCTTGCTGTCCTCGCGCACGAGCGTCGCCGTGAGGCCGAGGCGCCGCCGGGCCTGAAGCTCGGCGGTGACGCGGAAGATGGGCGCCGGGAGCAGGTGCACCTCGTCGTAGACCACCAGCCCCCAGTTCTGGGAGCGGAACACCTCGAAGTGCTCGAAGTCGCCGTCCTTGGAGCGGCGCCAGGTCATCATCTGATACGTGCTGATGGTGACCGGGCGGAGGTCCTTGGTCTCGCCGGTGTACTCGCCGACGTCCTCGGGACGCAGCTCGGTCTTGTCGAGCAGCTCCTCTCGCCACTGTCGCACCGCCACGGTGTTCGTGGTCAGGACCAGCGTCTTCGCTCCGACGAGGCTCATGACCGCCATCCCCGTCACCGTCTTCCCCGCGCCGCAGGGGAGGACCACCACGCCGCTGCCGCCCATCACCGTCCCCCCCGCGTGGAACGCCTCCGCGGCGCCCCGCTGATAGTCCCGCAGCGCGAAGGGCTTGCCGCCGAGCGTGACCTCCTTCAGCTGGATGTCGAGCGGGTCGCCATCGAGGTATCCCCCGCGGTCATCCACCGGATAGCCAATCCGGATCAACCGCTGCTTCAGGTCTCCCCGACCGATGCCCGTGACGAACGCTCGCCGCCCCTCGGGGCCGTCCACGACCTCGCACAGGGCGGCCACGGCCTTGTGCTCCAGCACCTCTTCGAGCAATCCATCCTGACCGCCCACCAGCTCGAACTCCTCCGGCCCGTCCGACGCGCGCTCGATGCGCAGGAGCCCATAGCGCTCGATCCACTCCCGGACCTCATCGACAACGCCCGCCGGAACGGGTACGCAGGCGAACCGGTGGAGGGCCTCCTCCATCTCGGCAGCGGTCACG
>CAZEFP010000565.1:0-2829 GCA_964511565.1 uncultured Planctomycetaceae bacterium | reverse complement strand
CGCCCAGCACGGGCGAGAGATCGAGGGTGCGCAGGAGCCCGAGCCCGTCGAGGTCTCCGCGGACGGCTCGGTGGAACGGGTCACGGTGGAGACCTCCAGCGGGTACGCCGTCCTCGACGACGCGGCTCGCCGGGCGGTGGAGGGCTGGCGCTTCGCGCCGGCGATGCTGGCGGGCTCGCCAGCGCGAGCCACGGTCCGCAAGCCGATTCGCTTCGGCGGGTCGTGACGGCGCCCTCGGTGTATGCCGCCCGCGCGACGGCGCCGCCGCGGACGCGCCGGGATGCGGTGCGACAGCGCCAGGGGGCCTGACGCCTTCTGCCGACCGCTCAGCCCGTGCGCCCGGACCCGCTCAGTCGAAGACCTCGGACCACTCTTCGGGCTCCAGCTGGTCGCGCAGATCACCGCGGAGCTCCAGCTGCTCCTGCTCCAGCTCGGCGAGCCGGTTGATGATCTCGTCGATCTTGCCGCGCACCATGGCCTCATCGGCCCCAGCCTCACCGATGGTCCGATAGAACTCCTCGTGCCAGGCGATGACCGCGTCCACGTCCTGGCCGACGGCATCGTCGATCGCCTTCGCAGCGGCCACCGCCTTCTCCTTGCGGGCGCCGTCGGAGACGGCGCTCTCGACGCGATCGACCAGGGGCTCGTGACCCCCGGGAGTGAAGAAGAGGGCTCCGAAGAGGATGATCAGGACCTGGTGGAACGAGGTCATGGCCCCGACCGGCTCGTGTTGTTCAGCCATCATCGCTTCAGCTCCCTCCACCGGTCCTCTTCCTCGAGCATGAGGTTGATCGTCTCGGTCCACTCACCCGGCTCCAGCACCTCCATCAGCTGAGCGAGACCGCTCGCGACCTCGTCTCGGAAGGCCTCGCGACGTGCCCTGAGTCGAGCGGCCATGCCCTCGAACTCCTCGTCGGTCGTCCCGTAGGCCCCGTACTTCTCGAGCGCCTCGGCCTTCAACTCGCCCATGTCCGCAGCGAAGCGCTCCTGCTGGGCGCGGTAGGTGGCGAAGATCTCTCCCGCCCGGGCCGAACGGTCGGGATCGCTGACGACCTCGCCGAGGACCACGGCGAAGCGGCCGCTCGACTCGAGCGCCACGTCCTCCATCGTGCGGTGCTTGTGGCTCGAGCACGCGAGGGCCACCAGGCCTGCCAGGACGCCGAGGTGGAGCAGCGCTCGGCGCGGCTTCGGCCTGGCTCCTCCACGCGAATCAGAGCTGAGGGTCATTCGGGGTCTCCTGTGAAGGAAGGGGGAGCGAGGGGTCCGCGCCACGCTCATGGGCGCTCGCCGCTGTCCGACCGGAGTCTACTCTTCACCCGGGTTGCGTCCACATCAGACTCCTCCCAGAGCACCCGCCCCTCCATGCCGCCTGCCACGGTGAGGGTTTCCCCCGTGAGGTGCCTGGCTGCCGAGGGTGAGAGCACCCACGCGACGCTGCGCGCGATGTCGTCCGTGCGGGCGAGCTGCTGGACAGGCATGGTGCGGACCACGCGCTCCACGACCCCGGGTTCCCCGAGGTTGCGAGCGGTCATCTCGGTGACGGTCCACCCGGGTTCGACGACGTTCACGCGGCCGTACGGGTCGAGGGCCACGATCTCGTTCTTGAGGGACCTCATCAGCCCGTAGAGCCCGGACTTGGAGGCCGCGTAGTCCGCGTGCCCTCGCTCCCCGAACTTCGCCGCTGTGGAACCCGTGAAGACCACCGACGGCCCCGCCCCATCAGGAGCCGGTCCGCTGACACGCAGCGCGCGGAGGAAGCCACGTGCCGTCCAGAAGGCCCCCTTGAGGTTCACGTCCAGGACGGCATCGACCCGCCCGGGATCGAGGTCCACGAGGGGCTGATCTTCGGGGGGCCAGATCCCGGCGTTGATCACGCAGCCATGGAGCCGGCCGTGCCGCCCGCGGGCCACCTCCATCACCTCCTCCATCGCGTCGGGATCACGGACATCCGCGCGCGCGATCGAGGCCTGCCCACGCCAGGGCTGCTGGTCGAGCCACCGGCTCAGGTCGTCGACCTGCCGGTTTCCATGCAGGACCAGCTGGGCGCCCTCCTCCGCCAGGACGCTGGCGACCGCGCGCCCGATGCCGCCGGACGCTCCGGTGATGAAGACCGCGCGGTCCTTGAGTCCGAGGTTCATGGGGTCTCCTTCGGCTGCTCCAGCTCGACACGGGCGCTGTAGAGCACGTTTCCTCCGCCGAGGTCCGAGGTCTCCGAGCTCACGAGGGCGTTCACGCCGACGCCCTCCGGGACGAGGTCCTCGTTCAGGAAGCCGTCCACCCGGACCATCTTGCGGGGGAGCGCGGGGTCCGCGATCGCCTGAACGGTGATGGAGCCGAACTCGCTCCGGATCCGGACCGGCGTGCCCGGGGCCACGCCGACAGACTCCAGGTCGAGCGGGTGAACGCGGGCTCGCGGCTCGCCGAGGCGCGCCCGGTGCCTGGACACGTGCATGAAGGTCGAGTTGTGGGTCGCGGTCGAGGGTGCGGAGACGAGCCGGAACGTCCCCCCCATGCCGGCGCCGTCGTCGGGCACCCAGCTCGCGACGCGTGATCCGCCCCCTGCCTCCACCGCGGCCGAGGCGAGCTCGATCTTCCCCGAGGGGGTCCCGGCGCCCTCGAAGCTGCGCGGGGCGAGCTTGACCGGCTCGCCAGCCACGGCGCGCCGGTACTCGTCGTCCGTGAAGCGCCCGCGGTTCGCGGCCAGGAGATCGCCAACGAGCACGTCCTCGTCCACCTCGAAGGCCGGGCCGCGGCCAGAGGCTGGGCAGCCGAGATCACCCTCGAAGCCGAGGGCGCCGACCGCGTCGGCAACCTCCTCCAGGAGGGGGA
>CAZEFP010000564.1:0-2843 GCA_964511565.1 uncultured Planctomycetaceae bacterium | reverse complement strand
GCGTCCTTGGAGGCTGCGACCACCCGCTCGAACTCCGCCACCCCGTCGGCCCCGAAGACCTCGAAGAAGGCGGACTGGGGCTTCACGGCAGGGACCTTGCCCGCCGCCGCGTCGATGATGCCGCAGAGGAAGTCGCCGATGGCACGGGCTCGCTCCGAGCGGGGCGCGGAGGGGTCCCGAGCCACCGAGAACTCAGCGGGGAGCAGGCCAAGGTGTGGGTCGAGCCCGACCACGCAGGGGTTGCCTGTCCGCTCGACGGCGTCATGGAGTCGGTCGCCGAAGGGCTGCATCAGGACGCCTCAGGGTCCTCGGACTCGGCGGCGGGTGAGCCGGTC
The DNA here is from genome assembly GCA_964511565.1 of uncultured Planctomycetaceae bacterium. Lineage (GTDB taxonomy): Bacteria > Planctomycetota > UBA1135 > UBA1135 > Saltatorellus. Next base: position 2,508 of record CAZEFP010000564.1, on the reverse strand, counting down.
TTCCCCTTGCCCGGCGGGCCGTCCATGCCGAGCGCCTGCCAACGCTCGTGGGTTTCGTCGAGGGTGGACACCTGCTCGCTCTCGGGGACGAGGACGCCCGCCGAGACCGTCACCCGCAGCGCCTCGTCCACGGAGATGTCGAGGGGGATGAGCCGCTCCGCCTCGATGAAGACCGTGAACCCGGTCATCGGCATCGGGGACGTCGGGATGAACACGGAGAGGAAGTTGCCCCCCAGCTCGGAGTGGATCGTCTTCAGGCCGCCCCCGGTCACGAAGCCGATGGCCCACACCCCCTCGCTGGGGTAGGGGGCCGCCACCACCGTGTCGAACTCCAGCTCGTTGTCCGAGAGGAAGAAGTCGACCAGCTGCTTGGTGTAGGGGTAGACCGAACGGACCAGGGGGATGCGGGTCAGGGCCTTGTCGAAGCTCGCGATGAGCCCGCGTCCGAGGAAGCCGCTCGCGAGGTAGCCGAGGAAGAGGACGATGATGGCCGCCAGCAGGATCCCGATCCACCGGGGCACCGGGGTGGCCGACCGGAGCTTCTCACGGTCGATGGCCAGCTCCTCGAGGTCGCGGATGAGCCTGTAGCGCGGGGCGCGGAAGTCCTCGATCGCAGCCTGGGCGGCCTGGGAGCCCAGCTCGCCCAGCCGTCGGCCCTGCCCGATGTCGGCCTGGAGGTCGATCGGGAGTGCGTCGAAGTCGACGAATTGCTGGGCCCTGGGGTCCACGTCCATCATCGCCAAGGCCTGCCAGCCCAGGGAGTTGCCATCCAGGACCGTCAGGATGGCCTCGTTGATGGGCTTGGTGAGGTACGTGTTGACGAACTGAACCACCGTCGCGAAGACGAAGATCGTCAGGACGGCGGGCAGTAGGACCACGAGCCCCCGGACGAAGAAGTTCTTCTTCTTCTTCGAGGCCTTCTTCTGACGCTTGAGCTGCCGCTTGGCGGCGCGCGTCAGCTTCTTCGACTCCTCGGGTGCCATCGGGAGAGAGCCTACCGGAGAGGGCCCGGGCTTTCAGATGGAGAGGGGGCCAATCTGTGGCTCGGGTCGAGCTCCTGCGGGACGGGGCAGGCAGGCTCAGCAGAAGAGCCCCCCCCGGCGGCTGCCGAGGGGGGCTCTTCAATCCAACCTACGCCCGGAGGCGCGGGGCAGCGATCACTGGAAGGTGATGCCGACCGCGGTCGAGAAGTTCGACGTCGGGTTGCCACCCGAGATGTCGCGCGTCCAGTACTGGAAGTAGCGCGTCTCGCCGGCCGTGGCGGCCACGGTGCCGGTCGGGCCCGGGATCGACGTCAGGTCCGGGCTGAAGCTGACCGCGCCAGCCGCGCCCGAGTCGAGGACATCGCCCGCGTAGCGCCCGATCGAGGTGCTCGCGATGCAGAGGTTGCCCGCGGAGCCGCCGGCGCCAGCGAGGAAGATCGTGTCCCCCGAGGTCAGGAAGTAACCAAGCGAGTCGATCGGAAGGTCCCGGACGTCCAGCGAGAGGTTGTTGTCCGCCGCGACGGCGCTACCGTTCAGCACGAGCGAGGCGCCCGCGCCGGAGTCGTTGGCCTGCGCGGAGCAGATCTGGGTGCCGAGGCCCTCGCGGACCGTAAGGACGCCGTTGCCGAAATTGTCTCCAGCCGCACCCCAACCGGACACGTGGATCCAGTACGGGTTTCCAGCTGCACCAGCGAAGCTGAGAATGCTGGTCGGGTTGCTGGGGAAGGAGACGTCGTCATGGCAGGCGATGAAGGTGCCCGTGGCGGCGTCGAAGACCTGGAGGATCGTATCGAAGTCCGAACCGCCGGTGGACACGGTGATGTCCGAGTCGGACTCCGCGAAGTAGATGAACCACAGGTCGCTCTGCCCGAGGCCGCATGAGAAGCCGACACCGGAGTCGGTGGCGTACTCGGGGTTCCAGAGGGTCGTGCCCTCCTCGATGACGGCGAAGTCGGTCGTGCTGATCTCATCGACATCCACGAAGGAGACGTCGATGTTGTCGTAGAGGACGCCGGTGTCGTCGTAGTTGCTGGCGTAGCTGCCGTAGCCGAACTGGAAGATCTTGCCGTCGGTGCCGGGGTCGAGCTCCATGGTCAGCGTCGCGTTCTCCCAGTTGCGGATGCTGTTGTCCGTCACGTCGAGGCGCGTCTCGCGGATCGTCGCGAAGCCCTGGGCGGGGTCGAGGACCTTGAGGAAGGCAAACATCTGGGCGTCGCCCTGGCCGTTGCCGACGAAGTCGCTCTTCTTCACGTCGAAGGAGAAGATCGCGTACTGACCCACGTTGGCCGTCTGAACGATCTGCTCCTTGAAGACGGAGGCCTCGATGTAGTTGCCGTTGCCGTGATCACCGTTGTTGTAGTCGCTGTAGACCACGAGGCTCTGGGAGCCCTGGTCGGCGGCCTGCTGGGTGTCGGTGATGGCGGAGAAGCCGATCCCGGGGTTCGGCGCCGGGAAGGTGCCGTAGCCGTAGAGGTAGCCACCGGCGGGGACAAAGACGTTGGCAAACTCAAGGAAGAGGAAGAGT
>CAZEFP010000563.1:0-2844 GCA_964511565.1 uncultured Planctomycetaceae bacterium | reverse complement strand
GATGAACACCTCGGGGGCCATGCGCTCCACCGCGGCGAGCAGGCGCTGGCGGCCCATGCCGGGGTCCGCGAGGACCGGCACCGCGCCGAGCTTGAAGGCCGCGTAGGTGATCGCGATGAGGTCGGGGCCGGGCCGGACGAACAGGCACACGCGCATGCCCTTCTCCACGCCCTCCGCGGCGAGGCCGGCGGCGATGCGATTGGAGCGCTCCTCAAGCTCGGCGTAAGAGAGCACGCTCCAGCCTCGGCCGCCGGGGCCTGGAGAGACGACGGCGGAGGCGTCGGGGTGACGGCTGGCGCCCTCCGGGAGGAAGGCGGCGATGTTGACCTCGTCCGGCACGCCGCCCAGGGCAGCGAACGGGTCGGCGGCGCCCTCGGGCGGACGCGCGGGGCGCGTGTCGCCGCTCATCCCTCGGGCGTGCCGGGGTGAGCCGGCTGCTGGCGGACGCGGCGGATCGCCTCGAGCACCTCCTGGGGCGCGTCCTCCATGACGTAGTGCCCCACGTCGTCGAGTCGCGTGACCGGGACGCCAGGGAAGCGCTGCTCCCAGCCGGCCAGGAAGAGCGGCGAGAAGCACCAGTCTTGCATGCCCCACACGATCTCCATGGGCAGGCCGCGCAGGCCCTCGAGCCCGTCGGCGATCCCGGCGAGCGGCGCCCATGAGGGGTGGTCCTCGCGCATGGGGATGTCCGCCACGAAGCGCCAGGTCTGCTCGCGCTCGCTCCAGTTGCTGTAGGGCGCGAGGAGCGCGGCGCGCACCTCGGCGGTGAGCGGGCGCTCGGTCGTCATGAAGGTCGCTGCGCGCGCGAAGGCGTTGCCCCCCTGCACCGCGAGCCGCCCGAGCCCGGGCACCCGGCACAGGGCGATGCGCCGGGGGATGTGGGAGGAGGGGAAGGCCGCGGTGTTGGTGACCACGAAGCGGCTCACCCGGTCCGGGCGCGCGAGGGCCGCGCCGAAGCCGATGGCCCCGCCCCAGTCGTGCACCACCAGGGTCACGTCCCGGAGGTCCAGCTCATCCATGAGCGCCACGAGCGCGCCCACGTGCTCGGCGAGGCGGGTCCCGCCGGGGACGCGGTCCGAGAGGCCCATGCCCAGATGGTCAGGGACCACGACCCGCGCCTGGTCCTTGAAGCCGTCGACGATCGCCCGCCAGTAGAACGACCACGTGGGGTTCCCGTGCACGCACAGGATCGGACCGGGGCCGCCCTCGGCCACCTCCCCCTCGTCCACGTAGTGCAGGGCCCGCCCCTCGACGTCGAGGAAGTGGGGCTCGTACCCGTACAGGTGTCGGAAGGGGCGCGTCCGGTCCAGGGCGCGCGCCTCGAGCGCTTGCAGTTGGAGGGTCAAGGGGCCGTGCGGGTGGGGGATCCCTGGGGAGAGATCCGTGCGATGGGGGTCGTCGCCGCGGCGGGCGGCGGACGCGGCCAAGAGGATACCGACCCCCGCGGCGGAGGGCCGGATGTCTCCGATACCCCCGCTGGAAAGGGGGCGCGCGGTTCAGCGGGAGCCGCGGAGCCGCAGGGGCTGCGGCGTCGGCGGCCCGTGGACCGCATCCACCCGCACGGGGGCGGCGAGGCTGTAGGTGAGCTCGTCGGCCCATCCGCCCTCATCTCCGCCCGCGGGAGTACGGAATTCGACGGGCCCGAGGGGGAGGTCATGGAGCTCGAAGACGCCGCCTCCGACGGGGTGGAAGGCCGCGTTCCAGAGGCCCCGAGGAGTCCCGGGGGCAGCCCCGGGCGGCTCGGCCTGCAGCGGCAGGCTCCATTGGACCCAGCGCACCGCCACCTCCGGGTCATGCTGGTCTCCGGGCGGGTCGAACTCGATCCGGATCGCCACCTTGCCCCGGGGGCGCAGGGGGTCATCGAGATGGACGACCGAGCGGTTCGAGAGCCGACCGGGCTCGATGCGCATGGTCGACCACAGCCCGTCCCGCGTCACCGCCCGGACGATGAAGCCATCCTCCTGCATGGTGTTCATGATCGGCCGGATGCGCGCGAGGGCGAACCCCTCGTCGGTGGACCGCGCGGTCGCGGTACCACCTGAGCCGCCGAGCATGCTGGAGATCGGCGAGATGGTGGCCTGGGCCTCCAGGATCAGGTCCTCGACCTGCACCCCCGGCGGAAGCCCGCCGCGGTAGATGACCGTGGGGCCGACCTCCACCTCGAAGCGGGACCAGACGCCGGATCGGGTGGGCCTGGCGGATCCCACCCGCGATTCGGCCCAAGGGTCGAAGCCCGAGCCCCCCCAGTCCACCGGCCAGGCGTGGATGTCCCAGGGGCCGTCGCCGTCGAGGTCACCGATCGCGACCCGACCGTCGCGGTCGGTGACCCACGGGCTCCGACGCCCTGGGGAGACGAGGGGGCTCGTCCCCACGGGCAAGGCCTGGACGTGGTAGCCCGCGAGGGGCTGCTTGGTGTCGCCGGCGACGAGCAGGACGCCGACGCGGAGGGCGTCGTCATCGGGCAGTGGGGCGGCGGCTGCGGCCGTGACCTCGAGCGGGTCGCGCGCGGCGCCCTTCGCCGTGGGCGCATCGCGGGGGGGGATCACAACACCCCGGTCCGCCGTCTCGGCCGCGGGGCTCCTGCGAGCCAGCCCCGGGTCGCCGGCCGTGGAGCCCCTGTGGAGGAACCAGGCGGCGCCGGCCACGACCAGCGCGGCGGCGATGAGGAGCGGGAGGCGGCGGCCCATGGGGGAATGGTATCGGCGGCGGGGTCGGCGCGGCGGCGGGCTATCCTGGGCCCATGCAAGCCCACGCACTCGCCGCGCTCCTCGCCGCTCTCCCTTCATCGACCGGGCCCTCACCGACCGGGACCCAGGAGCCCACGCAGCCCCCGCATGTGGTGGT
>CAZEFP010000562.1:0-2851 GCA_964511565.1 uncultured Planctomycetaceae bacterium | reverse complement strand
AGTGGGTCCAGTTACGAAAGGACGATGCGAGTGATGATACCCCCACTTGAAAAGCCGCGCATGGGTACTCATACTCCCATGTCGGCGGCGACGGCCGTAACAGGAGGACCCCGAGGTCCTGGCTCGCTGGGGCGAGGAGAACCCGGGGGCGGCGGTCGTGGTGCAGAGCTTCGATCGTGAGGCGTTGCGCACCGCCGAAGGGGTTCCGGACTGCCCGGCGAGGCTGGTCTGGAACCTGTCGGGACCTCTCCCGTCCCCCGATGACCTCGAGGAGCGCGCCGAGGGCCTCGCGGGCATCGGTCTCTCGCGGGCGACCTTCGAGGGCCCGGACGCCCTGGGCCCGGGCCTCCTGCAGCGTGCGCATGAGCTCGAACTCGAGGTGTTCGTGTGGACCTTCCGCGGGGACGAGGCCGCGCTGACGGCGTTCCTCCGGCGCTTCCCCGCGGACGCCGTCTTCGTGGACGACCCTGACGTCGGGTGCCGGGCGCGGGAGGCGGCCCGTGGGCCGGCGGCTGTGCGCTCGACCCCCTGAGCGGCGCCTCAGCGCGGTCGCCGCGTGGCCCGCACGAAGAGGACGGCGCCCTCATCGGCGTCCTTCCTGTAGCGGGGCTCGGAGAGCTCCAGGAGAAGCGCCGAGCGGTCGGCGGCGTCGGGCTCGTCCTCGCTGTCGAGCCACAGCCCGAAGGCCTCCGCCGGCAGCGCCACGCGCTCCACCACGCCGAGCCCGCGCGCGGCCCCCGGTGCGCGCTCGACGCGGTCCAGCTTGAGCTTTCGGACCTGCCCGTCGGCGCAGACCAGCTCGAGCTTCGAGCCCTCGGAGACCCCGTCGACCTCGAGGCGAACGAGCTCGGGTCCAGGGACCTCGAGCTCGACCTCGGGGGTCTCCAGTTCGGGGGAGAGCTCGATCCCCTCGATGCTCTTCACGGGGTACGGGCTCGCGCCGCCGCCGACCTCGATCCGGTACGGGCCGGCGGGGAGCTCGAGGACGGTCTCCTCGGCGAGGGGGAGGTGGAACTGGGCGCACCACCCGGTGCCGAGGTGGGTGGTGAGGACCGGCACCCCGAGCGGCCAGTACGCTGCGCCCTTGTTCCGGGACCCGCCCTCGAGGTAGAGCGAGAGGGCGAGCTCCGCGTCGCGCGCGGGCTCGGTGTCGCCCCAGAACTCGGCCGGCAGGCGGAGCGTACGCTCCACTCCGATCCGGGACCCCTCGAAGCCGGCGATGGTCTCGCCGGTGGGGGCCTTGACCTGGAGGTAGGACGCGAAGCGCGGCTTGAGGCCCTGGCAGCGGAAGCGGCCCTCCTCGTCCGTCACGGTCCAGGGGCCGCGGTGGCGCTCGGGGACCCCGACGCCGTACCCCACAGCGGGCGTCCCATCGGCGCGCAGCAGGCGACCCTCGAGGGTCCCGCCCGGCTCGGCCACGGTCTCGTACACGCCTCCCCGCGCCACGTCCCAGTCCACGTGCAGGTAGTCGGTCAGGACCCCGTCCCCCACGGGGTACACGTCGGCGATGCCGTCGATCTCACGCCCCACCCCGGGCAGGGTCGCGCGCCCGTCCGCGTCGGTCACCGCGCTCGCCACGTCGGGGGTGTGACCGCAGCCGACGCACAGGCCCAGGTGGAGGCCCTCCACGGGCCGCCCCAGGTAGTCGAGCACGCGAACACCGGCGGCCACCTCCGGGTGGAGCGCGACCGGCTCGACGACCCAGCCATCGGACCTGGGCACGTCCATCTGCCCGGCAACGCCGTACCCCTCGGCGCGCACGATGAGCCACTGGTACTCCTGCTTCGCGGTCACCGGAGGCAGCGTCGCCCAGCCCTCGGCGTCGGTCACGTCGCGGGCCTCGCTCCAGGTGACGCCGGACAAGGGGATCTCGACCTCGCGCACGCCGAGGACCTCCGCGCCCACCACGGGCTCACCGGTAGCGGCGTCCACCACGCGGACGTTGCCTGCGGTCTCCTGGGGTGAGGTGGAGGGCGCGAGTAGAGCGAGGGCCAGGGGCAGGACGTGGATCATCGGGGCAGCCAACGGTCGATCGGATGGGGTCATTCACCGTAGCGCCGCTGCCTCCCGCGGATACGACCGAAGTGCGTCGTCCTTCACTCTCGAGTCCGGGGTGCCTTTCGACCCGCGCTCCCGGCTCTGCGCTGCGGCTCAGGGGCCGAAGGTCACGGAGACCGCCGACGAGAAGTTGCTGCGGCCCGCGGGCCCCTCGTCGCGGTACCAGACCTGGAAGTACCAGGTCTCGCCGGAGGCGATCGCGACGGAGTAGGGCGGCGCCGGCGGGTGGGGGAGGTCCGTGGCGTCGATGGCCCGGGTGAAGGTGCCGGCGGTGCCCATGTAGATGTCGTTGATGTGGCGGCCGAAGGTCGCCCCGTTGGACGCCGTCCCGATGCACAGCATGCCGTCGCTCGCGACGCCCCCCGCCGCGGGATTCGCCACGACGCCGGCGGGGCCGGTGGAGTTGATGATCATCGCCGTCGTGCCGCTGCCGCCGGTGGGGAGGCTGGAGCAGGTCAGCATCAGGTCGTTGCTCCCGATGCTGGAGCTCCCGGTGCCGACGAGCAGTGCGCCCGCCCCCGTGGAGTTCTCGATCCCGAGGCAGATCGTCGTGCCGACGTTGGTGTAGGTGGGCAGGTACGCCGAGGCCTCGGCCTGCATGTCGTCCTGGATCTCCGGGTGGAAGAAGGTGGTGATATTGCTGAGGCCGCCGGGCCACAGGTGGCAGTAGCTCATCACCGTGCCGGTGGAGCTCGCGGACGCGGACGAGCAGCCTGAGCCGCTGCCACAGCACGCCCCTGTGTAGCAGCAGTCGATGGGCGTCCCGCCGTTGCAGGTCTGGTGGGTGTGGCAG
>CAZEFP010000561.1:0-2854 GCA_964511565.1 uncultured Planctomycetaceae bacterium | reverse complement strand
CGACGCTGATGGTGAGCCACGACCTCTCGGATCTCCTGGCCCTCACGGATGAGCTGCTCCTGATGGACGGCGGACGGGCGGCGGGCCAGGGCGATCTCTCGACCATTGCCGCAGACCAGACCGCCGTGGAGCTGCTCGCCGGGAGCGGGCTCTCGTTCTCGCTTCCCGGCCGCATGGTCCGCCGTGACGAGACGGGGCTCGGCTGGGTGGCGCTCGCGGGGCGTGGGGGCGCTGCGCCCGAGGACGCGGCGGCGTCCGAGGTGGCTTGCGGCGACGTGACCGCGGAGGTGGGCGAGGAGGTGGAGGTCATCCTCGGCCCCGCCGACGTCGTCCTGGCGGTGCCGCCCATGGACGCCCGGCTCTCCCTCACCAACCACCTCGCGGGCACCGTGGAGCGGGTGACGCGGACCGAGGCCCGGTGCCTGGTGCAGGTGGACTGCGGCCTCGAGGCGCCGGTCCTGGCCGAGGTCACCGAGCGCGCGGTGGAGCGGCTCGCGCTCACCCCGGGGGCGCCGGTGGTGGCGCTCTTCAAGGCCCAGGCCACCCGGGCCCGTGGCCTCGGGGCCGCGCGCACGGCGCCGCACCGCTGAAGGAGCCCCCGCTGGCCGAGCCCCCGCTCGCTGGATCCCGCACGTCGGGCGCCCACTGATGCCCCGGGACAGCGCGAGCTGCCTTTCCGTATGCTCGCCACCCATGCGGGACCTCCTCTTCGTGGGCTGCGGTGGATTCATCGGGGCCGTGGCGCGCTACGGCGTCTCGCGCGCCCTGGCGGGCGCGGCGCTGCCCTTCGGGACCTTGCTGGTCAACGTGGTGGGCAGCCTCGCCATCGGGGCCCTTTGGGCCTGGATCGAGGCGGGGAACGGCCACGAGTCCCACCGTCAGTTCGTGGCGGTCGGGCTGCTCGGAGCGCTCACCACCTTCAGCACCTTCAGCCTCGAGGTCGTCCTCTTGATGCGGGAGGGGTCCATGGGGGCCGCCGCTCTGATGGTGGTCCTCAACGTCGTGCTCGCGGTGGGCGCCGCGCGGCTCGGGATGGCGCTCGTCGGGTGACCCTGTGAGGTACGCCGTGCTCTTCAATCCCATCGCAGGCCGAGGCCGCGCGGTGCAGGTCGCGAGCTCGGTCGTCGCGCGGCTGAAGGCGCTCGGCCACGGGGCCGAGGAGCGCCGTTCGGAGCGCGCCGGTCACATCCGGGCGCTGGCGGCCGAGGTCGCAGGCGAGGTGGATCGGGTCCTCGTTCTGGGCGGGGACGGGTCCCTGCGAGAGGCGGCGGCCGGCCTGCTGGAGCTCGACCCGTCGGCACGTCCCGAGCTGGGGGTGCTGCCCTTCGGCACGGGCAACGTCGTGGCCCGGGAGCTCGGGCTCCCGCTCGATCCGGTGGTGGCCATCGATGCGATCGCCGCGGCGGGAGCGGTGGACTGGGACGTGGGGCGGGCGACGCCGGACGGCGGCGCGGCCGAGATCTTCCTCGCCATGGCCGGCTTCGGGTTCGACGCAGGGATCTCCGCCAGGATCGACGCCGCGCGCGGCGGCCGCCTGGGCGCTCGCTGGTACCGCTGGTCCGCCAACAGCCTCTATGGCTGGTGCGGCTTGCGGGAGCTCCTGCGGCTCGCGCCGCCGCGGTTCGAGGTGTCCATCGGGGAAGAGGTGTGCGCGCCACGGGCGGTGTCCGCCATCGCCTCCAACACGCGCACCTATGGCAAGTCCATGTGGCTCTCGCCAGGGGCGCGCCCCGACGATGGGCTCCTCGATGTCCACGTGCGTGAGCGTGCGAACCCGCTGGTCGGGGCCGCGGTGCTCGCCCTCGCCCAGCTGCAGCGTCCCATTCCGAGCCGGCTCGCGACGGACACATCCGGAGCGAGGGCGCGCGTCGCGTCGGCCTCCGGGGGGCCGCCGCTCACCTGGCAACTCGACGGTGACTCGATGGAGGCGGCGCGCGAGGTCCAACTCGAGATCGCCCCAGGTGCGATCCGCCTGATCGGGAGCCTCGCGTGTTGAGACGGTCGGCGTCTCGGCGGTGACGGAGCGCGCGTGGGAACCGCGCGGCCCGTGACCCGATCCGGCAAAGAAGCGCGGGACCGCTCGTCAACAGACGACCGGTCCCGCATCAGAGCTCCTTACTGCTCCTTTGGTGAACCTTCCCAGGCTCACCTGCCTTTCCGGTGATGAATAGTCCCGGGGTCGCCGGGGGTAACCGCTCGCGCTCAGATTCCGTCTCGCACTTCCGAGTGGTGCGACCGAGCGCTCCAGTCAGGGGCTCCAGCAGGCGGTCAGGCCTTCGATGGCGGATTCCCTGTTACAGAAGCGACACGTCGTTCATACGTCCGCTTCGAGGTGGCACGCGCTCCTGGAGCCGAGCGCGGGCTCCACGGTCGCGCACTGATCCCCCGTGACCTTCCCGCGTTCCACGCAGCGCGGGTGGAAGCGGCAGCCGCTCGGCGGGTCGAGGGGGGAGGGGACGTCCCCGTCGAGCACGATCCGCTCCCGGCCGCGCTCGATGCGGGGGTCGGGGTGCGGCACGGCAGAGAGCAGCGCGCGGGTGTAGGGGTGGCGAGGGTCGTCGAAGAGCGCGTCCCTCTCTGCGATCTCGACCACCTTGCCCAGGTACATGACCGCCACCCGATCGCAGATGTGGCGGACCACCGCGAGGTCGTGGGCGATGAAGAGGTAGGCGAGGTTGAAGCGCTCCTGCAACTCCCCGAGGAGGTTCACGACCTGGGCCTGGATGGAGACGTCCAGGGCGCTCACCGGCTCATCACAGATGATCAGGTCCGGCTCGAGGGCGAGGGCCCGGGCGATGCCGATCCGCTGGCGCTGGCCACCTGAGAACTCGTGGGGGAAGCGGTGGATGTGCCT
>CAZEFP010000560.1:0-2864 GCA_964511565.1 uncultured Planctomycetaceae bacterium | reverse complement strand
CTACCTGGTCGGAGCGCTGAAGCTCGGCTGCGCGGTGTCCCTGCTCGTCGCGATCTGGGTCCCAGAGCTCCTGCAGCCGGCGGTCGGCCTCCTCGTCCTCTTGATGCTGGGCGCGCTCGCCATGCACGTGAAGGTGAATGACCCTCCGATCAAGTCCCTGCCGGCGGCGCTGATGCTCCTGATGAGCGGAACGCTCCTCTCCCTCTCGTTCTGAGCCGGTCGAGGCTGCGTCTCCTCCTGCGGGGGTGCGCATCGGTAGGTACTCGCCGGGCTCGGCCTAGGGGAAATCGGCGCTAGTAATAGTCCCTTCGTCTATGGATGAGGGGCGGGAGAAGTCCCGATAGGTAGGGTCCGGTTCACTTCCCGAGCCGATGTCCTTGCTTCCCTCTGTGCTCAATCTCGCGTGCATACCACCTCCTTCGACTGCAATTCGAGGCCAGTCCTCGGTCTGAAGCTCGTCCTTGGGCGCCAGCCACACCCGGCACCGGCCCGCTCCCATCTCCCCGGTTCCCTCGCTGCCCTGGGCAAGGAGCACGGTCAGTGAGCGAACTCGAATGGTCAGTGGTCGCCGGCGTCGTCGGCGTGGCCTTGGCTGGGCTCGTCCGCGTCATGGTCGGGCGGATCCTCTATTGGAGGCGCGAGCGTTTGCGGGAGCCCATCCGGGCGCCGTTCAAGCTCCAGGAATCCACAGGGCTCGAGACGATCGAAGGGCCGCCCGCAAGGGAGAGTGGGCCAGCCGGACGCCGCAAGCAGTCGCCGCAGCCCAGGTCTGAACAGGCGGCTCCTCCGCCGGAAGTGACGGACGGGGTGGCGCCAGCGGGCGCTGGGGGCGGAGCAAGCGACACCGCACCGAGCCTGGGGGCCAGCGTCGCCCCGGCCCCGGCTCCCCTCAAGTCTGCGCCGGCCGACCTCTGCCCGGAGGACGACTCCGAGGTGCCCGTGGACGCGAAGGAACCCGCCGGGATCGAGGGCGCTGAGGTGCAGCTCCGTCAGCTTCAGTCCCGCCTCGCTCGGGAGCAGGAGCGGTTCGAGCAGCTGACCCGGGCCTCTGGCGATGAGCTTGCTCGGGCGCTTCTGCGGAATGGTGTGGCGTCGGTCGCGGGGCTCCCTCCCGCCGCCGCGCAGAAGGTGCGCCAGCAGGCCGATGCGCTCCAGCGACTCGCTGAGGAGCTGGAGCTCATGGAGCGGAACGTGAAGCGAAAGGCCCTGGAGCTCGTGGACCTGAGGAGGGTGCTCCGGCGGTCCACAGAGAGCGGCTGGGGACGCAGGCTGGAGGCCTGAGCACCACCTGACGTGATCGGCGCGCCGCCTCCGCGGCGCTGGAGGCCAGTCTCCGCTGAGATCTCCGGAGGAAGCGGCTCGCGGGTTACACGGCGCGGCTAGGCTCGGATCATGGAACGTTGGAGGCTGCCCGTCTTGGGGCTGCTGCTGGGGAGCGTGCTCCACGCGGCGACCGCACCTGCCTGCCTGTGGGACCGCGACACCCGCGCGATGGAGCGTCAGCGCTTTCCGAGCGTGCTCGAGGTGGTCACGGGCAAGTTCCTGCGGCACAGCGAAGAGTACTACCGGTGGCGGGTCGAGGATCGTCGGGCTCGCCTGGACCGCGGTGAGGAGGTGGCGGGACTGGTTGACGATCTGGCGGTCGCGTACTCCAAGCTCGGCGAGGACGGGCAGGCGATCGCACTCATGGAGGGGCTGCTCGTGGAGGACCCCCGGCGTTACGAGACCCTGGCGAACCTGGGGACGTTCCATGTTCACGCCGGAGACCTCGAGACCGGCGCAGGCTTCATCGGCCAGGCGCTCGAGGTGAACCCGGAGGCGCACTTCGGAAGGGAGCGGTACCAGCTACACGTCGTCGAATACGCCATGGGGAAGGGGGCGGGAACAGGCGGGGGGCAGCTCCCCCTGTGCGCGGCACCTGCCAGTCAGCCCGGAAGCGGCCTGGAGCCGAACTTCTGGACGTTCCTGGCCGAGCGCGCGGGTGTCGATCCCCGGCTGCCGCACGAGCACCCCGAGGTCATCGACGCCGCCGTGACGGGGGTGACCGGGATGCTGCGCTTCGGGAACCACGAGTCCCCGGTTCTCCTGGAGGTGCTGAGCGACCTCCTGCTCGCGGACTTTCAACGAGACGCCAAGGGGCTCGCTGCGCGGGCGCTGCTTCGGGCGGCGGCCAGCTGCGCCGACGCCGGCGCAGCGGCGGCCTACGTGACGAAGGCCCGGGCGGCCATCTCCTTGCAGACCCCGGAGTCCGGGGAATCGCGGGGGCTGCGGCTGGAGGAGCTCGAGGCGCAGTTGGCCGTCGAGCTTGCGGAGGCTGGCGCCTGGTGGAGGTCGCTCAGGCAGAACGAGATCGAGTGGATCGAGGCCGGGGAGGACGTGGACGCCCGGTTCGCCGAGACCTACTACAGCGAGCCGGAGATCGGCACGGTCGGGTCACGCAGCGGCGCCCTTCCCGCGCTCCTGGGCCTGGGGGCTGCGGCCGTCGCCGCCATCCTGGTGGGGCTTGCCCGGCGGCGGGCCGCCGTCGCCGCTGCACGGGCGGCGAGCTGACTCCCCGCCCTGGCGGCAGGGGCGCGGCGACCTGTCAGGGGCGGCGAAAGCTGAGCCACGCCATTCCGCCAGCGGGAACCTCCACCTCGATGGCTGCCCGGCCGCGGCGGTCGAGCTCGACCTCGCCCAGGAAGCTCGACGCGGGGAGGTCCAGGCTGCTGCCGCCCTCCACGACCGCGCGGCCATTCAGGCCGGCGTAGTAGAGATCGGCGATGACGGTCCGCGTGATCGAAGCTGCAGTGGGATTGTGGAGGACCATCAGCCCCGAGTCGATCAGCTCCGGATTGGCGTGGAGGACCCAGTCGAGATCGCGG
>CAZEFP010000559.1:0-2891 GCA_964511565.1 uncultured Planctomycetaceae bacterium | reverse complement strand
CAACTTCGTCGTGCACTGCGGTGACCTCGTGGACACCGGTGGGAACAAGACCGACTGGACGGAGACCTTCTTCCCCAGCATGCGGCCGCTCATCGAGCACGCCCCGCTGGTCCCCGTCCTCGGCAACCACGAGCAGGACGCGAAGCTGTACTACGACTACATGTCGCTCCCCGCCCCAGAGCGCTGGTACTCCCTGCGCTACGGGTCCGCCGAGTTCTTCATGATCGACGGGAACCGCTCCCTCGCCCAGCAGTCCGAGCAGCTGTCGTGGCTCGAGGGGGCGCTGTCCTCCTCGAAGGCGAAGTGGCGCTTCGCCGTACTGCACCAGCCCCCCTACACCAGCGACTCCAACGACTACGGCGACACGACCGTGACCTCGTCCACCCGGGGCGACATGAACGTGCGCAACATCGTCCGTCTCCTGGAGGAGCACGGCGTCGACATTTGCTTCTCGGGCCACGTCCACGACTACGAGCGCACCTTCCCCATCAAGGACGGCGAGGTCCTCCCCCACCAGGACGGCGGCGTGCTCTACATCACCGCCGCCGGCGGCGGCGGCTCACTCGAGGACTTCGACGGCACGAACACCCGGTTCGGCAACCGCAAGGCGAGGCGGCACCACCACCTCCACGTGGCGATCCTCGGGGACGACCTCGAGCTGCAGGCCATGGACGAGGACGGTCGGGTCTTCGACACCTTGCGCCTGCGGGCGCGGTGACCGCCGCCCTCTAGAGCCCGATCGCAGCGGATCCGCTGGTCGTCGCCAGCGACACGATGTCGCCGAGCTCGCGCTCGTCGATCTCGAGCGCGAGGGTGGAGGGCCACCCGAGCGGGATGGACAGGTTGTCGAACCCCTGGGTCGCGAGCAGCCGACCCAGGTAGGTGGAGAAGACGGCCACCTGAACCTCCCGGTTGGCCGGGAGCTCATTACGGCCCTCCGCCAGGGAGGCGGCGGCCGCCTCGATCGCGGGGGGCAGCGACCAGTTGCGTGCGAGCAAGAGGCAGAGGGCCGGGCCGACACGGCTGACGAGCTCCCTCCGCATGCGTGAGGAGAGTTCCCCATCCTGGCGCTTCTCGACCCGTTGAACCATCTGGTGGCCGAGGGGAACGCCCGCGCAGAGGATCAAGCCCGAGAGCATCGAGGCGCGGTTCGCCCCCAGCTTGGTCGAGGAGACGCGGTGCGAGATGGCACCGGCGATCCGCGCGCTCTTCCAGGTCTGCTCCCCGCCGAGAACGCTCTCCAGGACCGGTCCGAACACCTGCGAGCGAGCCACCTTGATCACCGCGAGTTCCCAAAGCCCCCGCATGCCGATGCGCTGGGCCGCGACGCTCGCCGATTCGACGGGATCGCTGGCCGCGTAGAGCACCGAATTGGCAAGGTCTAACACCTGGTCCTTGAGCTCCTCGTCCCCCTCGAGGATCTCACCCACCGCCACGGCGTTGTACTCACCGCTCACCACCAGCGCGGCGAGTTCCACGGCGGCGCGGCTCAGCCTGGGCAACTCATCCTCAGCCGCCTCGAACTCGGTGAGCAGGGCAGCACGCCAGGCGTCGTCCAGCGAGCCGGGAACACCTTCTTCAAGGGGCAGCATCACCGTCCTCCTATCGAATGCCTATCAACGCAGAGCGAAGGGAAAACACCAGATCCTTGGGGTGCATTCCCGATAATCGCCATCCCTGGCCGCTGAGGGCGCTACTGGGGCTCGGACTGCTCCTGTCCAGCTGTGAGATGTTGGCGACGGGGCCCCCGCCGGGAGGGCCCCCCCCTGGCGTGGTTCTCGCCGTGGGAGGAGGCGGCACGCCGGAGGTGGTCGTCCGAAGGGGGCTGACGTTGGCCCCGAGGTCGGAAGGGGGCCCACGGGTCGCCGTCGTCCCCTTCGCCTCGGCGAGGGAGGACCGCGGGCTGGGGTCGGTGGAGATGTGGAAGCAGGCCGGGGCCCCCTCCGTGACCCTCGTCCCGGAGGATGAGGGCGCCCGCGCGGTGCTCGAGCGCGCGGACCTCATCTGGTTGGGCGGCGGCAGCCAGAGCCGCCTCATGGCGTCCCTGGAGCGGCTCGACCTCGTGGGGCTGATCCGTGACCGACACCGCGCTGGCGCGTTGGTCGGCGGCACCAGCGCTGGCGCCGCGGTCCTGGGGGGAATCATGATCTCGGGTGACCCCGAGCCAGATGCGTACACCGGCGGCGCCATGGCCCCGCTGCCCTCCCTGGAGCTGATCCCGGGCGTGATCGTGGACCAGCACTTCCGGGAGCGGAGGCGAGAGGGCCGCCTCATCAGTGCCCTGCTCGATCAGCCCCAGGGGTGGATCGGCGTGGGGATCTCGGAGTCCACCGCCGCAGTCTTCAGGGATGGGGCGTTCGAAGTGCTGGGCGACGGAGTGGTTCTCCTGCTGGACACCAGCGGTGCCCAGCTCGACCTCACAGGCCCCGGAGACCTCCAGCGCGCCAGCGGCGTGACCCTCTCGATCCACCCTCCCGGCGACCGGCGCGAGCTCCGGAGTGGGAGCGGCTCCTGCGGGGAGGTCGTATCCTCCAGGGCATGGTCTTCCTCCCCGCCCTAGCCCTCGCCTTCACCGGCTTCGCCGCCACCCCACAGGTCACCGAGTCCGCGCCTCGGACCGATGACCGGCCGCGGATCCTGCTCGTCTCCGGCGCGAACAACCACGACTGGGAGTGGACGACCCCGTCCCTCGAGTCCATCCTCGCGGAGACCGGGCGCTTCGAGGTCACCGTCACCCGAGACCCGGCCCGGGCGCTCGCCGACCGGGCCGCCCTCGCGGGGCTCGACGCGGTGGTCCTCGACTACAACGGACCTCGGTGGGGCGAGGCGGCCGAGACCGCCTTCCTCGACGCGGTGCGCGCGGGGCTCGGCGTGGTGGTCATCCACGCCGC
>CAZEFP010000558.1:0-2895 GCA_964511565.1 uncultured Planctomycetaceae bacterium | reverse complement strand
GTGCTGGTGGCGTTCTCCATGGATGGCGGGGTGGGGTACTCGCGACCCGTGGAGCTCGCGGCGGACGGGACGCTCGGCCGCGTGGACATCGCCCCTGCCGGGGGGGGCGCCTTCGTGGTGACCTACCTCGCGGCCTCCGACGGGGCCCAGGCCCGGTGGACCGCCAGGCTGGTGGTCCCCGGCCTGGCCCCCGGGCCTCCGGTGGAGATCGCCGGCGTGGATCCGGGGCGGCGGAGCGGGCGGCTGAGCCTCACCTCGGACGTCGCAGGTGCCGGCAGGCTCCACGCGATCTGGACCGTGGAGGACGGGGTTCAGGCGGCGGAGCTCACGTTGCGCGAGCCCGCGGACCCCGCCAGCGTGGATGCCGCGCCTCGCTGAGGCAGAGCCCGCCGCCGCCGGCGATTCGGGGCCGCTCGCGGCTCCAGGATCAGCTCGCCCGGTCGGGCCTCGTCCGTCGCGGAGGCACCAGGAACAGCGCCACGCCAGGGATCGCCGCCCAGGGAGCGTGGTCGAACCAGGGCTCGCTGGTGAACGTGAGGTGGTCCGCGGTCCCCAGGACCAAGAGGCCGTTGTAGCCGATGTGCAGGAGCATGGCCGGGAGCACGCTCCGCGAGCGGAGCGCCACGAGGGCCAGGAGGCCGCCCAGGATCCCGGTCGGCAGCAGCCGGTAGATCGACGCGTGGACGAGGGCGAAGTAGAGGGCCTGCCAGAAGACGACTCGCTTCCAGGTGAAGTCGCGCTTCATGGCGTTGAGCAGCGCACCGCGGAAGACCAGCTCCTCGAAGATGCCCGGCGACAGGGCGAAGAAGAAGAACAGCCACATGGGACTCGAGGTCCCCATGATCGCCTCCAGCTCGATCCCGCCCTCGGCGGCTCCAGGGGGAAGGGGCAGGACGTTGGACTGCCACTCCAGCAGCCGCGCCGCTCCCTGCGCGAGGGCGGGCACCACGAGCAGGGCCCCGAGCGCGTGCGACGGCCTTGGCAGGCTCAACCCGAGGGCACCGGCGAGGCGCCGCGGTTCGCTCCGGTCCCGCGGGGCGGTCCACGCGATGGCCAGGGCGAGCGCGGGCAGCAGCATCCAGAAGGTGAACCAGAGCCCCGCGTCCATGTCGAGCCGCTGAACGCTCATGGCGATGAGGTACACGCTCATGACCACGACGAACCCCCAGCGGACGCCGTGCCTCCCGCCGGCCTGGAGCAGGTGGGCCTCGCTCTCCTTGTCGCCGCCGCCGCCGAGCACGCGCTCCGCATCGAGCACGCGCCCGAGCCGGGCCACCGCGAGCCATGTCCAGCCGAGGTGGGAGACCATGACCAGCGCGGCGAGCGGCAGCGACAGGTCCCCCTCGAGGCCCTCGCGCAGCGCGAGGGCCGAGCCCGAGAAGGGCACCAGGGCCCACAGCGCGGTGAGTGAGACCTCGGGGCGAAGGACGATGGCGGTGGGGATCACCACCAGCAGCGTGACGGGGAAGATCAGCAGCTGTCCCTCGCGGAAGGTCCGGGCGCCGCCACACACCAGGCACAGCACCGCACAGAGGAGCAACGCGGCGGGGAGCTCCACCACCAGGGAGGCCAGCCGGCTGTACGCGATCCCGCTCGCGCCGCCCCCCAGGCCGTCCATGTCCATCAGCCCGGAGGCCGCGCACACCACGAGGCTGCCGAGGTTCATGATCAGGGTCGCGCAGCCTGCGACGAAGACCGTCATGAGCTTGCCCATGGCGATCGCGCGGTGGGGGACCGGCTGGACCAGGAGCGTCTCGAGGGTGCCTGCCTCTCGTTCCCCGGCGAAGACCGCGAGGGCCGCGTAGGCCCCGCCCGAGATGAGCACGAGCAGCACGACGAAGGGCAGCCACATGCCCAGCTGCGCGCCGCTGGCATCGGCCTCGGAGGCCACGTCCGTGCTCACCGGTGAGAGCCCCGCGCCCGGGTCCCCGCCGAGCAGGTGCTCGCGGCGCTGGGCCGCCTGGGCCTCGCTCAGCGTGCGGAGGGCGCTCCGGGCGCGGCCCATGGCCTCCCGTGCGTCGTCGCGCTTGACGTCGAACCAGAGGTCGAAGGAGGTGCGGGCGAGCTCGGGCGAGGGACCCTCCGCCGTGGCGACGATGAGCACGTCGTAGGGGGAGCCCTCCTCGCCGTCGGATCCTGGCTCCGGGGTGCCCTCTGGCGCCGGACCCGGGGCGGGCGAAGGGGCCGCGCCTTCCCCGCCAGGGGCGGGGCTCAGCAGCTCCCGGGCGGTGACGCGGGCGGCTTCCTCGTCGACGCCCTGGAGCCCGGACGCGTCCACCTCGGTGAGGGTGATGGGCCCCTGGTCCACGAGCCCCGCGAGGAACGCCTCGGAGGTCGCAGGGTCGGCGGCGTCGAGGTCGACGAGGGCGCGGACCGTGCGCTCGGCCATGGTCTCCTCTCCGACGGCCTTCAGCGCGCCCGTCCCCCAGAACAGGAGGGGGTAGAGCAGGGCCGGGAGAACGATCGCCGAGAACAGCGCCCGCCGGTCCCGGGCGAGCTGGAGGAGCTCGACCCGGAGGACGTCTAGGGACGTCTTCAAGCGGCACCCTCGCCCGCGTCGGCGCGCTCCACGAGCTCCCTGAAGATCTCCTCGAGCCACTCCTTGCCGGTCATGGCGCGGAGCTCGTCGAGGCTGCCCGCGGCGAGCATGCGGCCGTCGTAGACGATGCCGATCCGGTCGCAGAGCCGCTCGGCCTCGCTGAGGATGTGCGTGCTGAAGAGCACGCAGGTCCCGGCCTCTCGGCGCGACTCGATGAACTGGATCATGTCGCTCGTGGCCATGATGTCGAGCCCCGTGGTGGGCTCGTCGAGGATGAGCACCGGGGGGTCGTGGAGCACCGCGCGGGCGATGGAGACCCGTTGCTTCTGACCCGTGGACAGCGCCTCGCAGCGGCC
>CAZEFP010000557.1:0-2896 GCA_964511565.1 uncultured Planctomycetaceae bacterium | reverse complement strand
CCCGGCGGCCGATGAAGCCGCTGCCGCCGAGGACCACGACCTCGCCTTCGCGGGCGTCGCCGGGCTCGGGGAACTCGGGCACCGGCGGGGCCTCGGCGGATGCGTCCCCCGCGAGGGCGTCGGCCCACTCGGTGACCCGCAGGGCGGACCAGGCGTCGATGGGGAGCTCCGCGCCGCCCACGAGCGCCCGGTGGAAGGCCCCGATCGAGTCGCGCATCCCCACGAAGAAGGCGTCCTCTCGTTTTCCGACGCCGAGGGTGAACATGGACCAGCCCTTGAGCACCCGGCGGGCGTCCCGCCGGAGCTCCTTGGCGCGGCGGGCGCCGGCCAGGTAGCTATTCCAGAAGTCGAGCCAGAGCGTCTTCTGCTCCCCGGCCAGCTGATCGTGGAACAGGTCGGCCTCGAGGGAGCCGTCCGATCCGAGGACCTGCAGGGTGGACCGGGTGAAGGGCTCGCCGAAGGCCATGTAGAGCTCGGCCGTGCCTCGCTCCGCCACGAAGGACGCCGCCCAGCGCTTGTGGAACCGCTGGCCCGGGTGGAGGTCGATGGTCGCGAGCCGCGAGCTGGTCGCCGACTCCACGGCGCCCAGCAGGTGCTCCAGTTGGCTCAGCGGGTGGACGGCCTGCTCGAAGACGATGTTGCGCGGGGCGCGGAACATCCAGTGCGAGTAGTCGCCGGCGTCCAGCTGGCGGAGGGGCACGGACAGGGTGACCTGGACGTGCTCGACCCGTCCGATCTCGCCAGCCCGGACGCGCTCCATGAGGCGGACGAAGGACGGGTGGTAGACGTTGTTGTGGTTGACCGCCAGGGGGAGGCCCCGCTCGGCGGCCAGCTCCGCGAGTGCGCGGGCGTCCTCGGTGGCCAGGGCGATAGGCTTCTCGGCGAAGACGCCGACCCCGGACTCGAGGAGGGCGCGGGTGAGGGCCACGTGCAGGTCCGGCGGCACGGCCAGGTGCGCCACTTCCACGCCGAGGCCGGCGAGCTCCTTCAGATCGGTGACGGCGTGGGGGGCTCCGAAGCGCTTCGCAGCGTCCCTGGCGCGGGCCTCGCTCACGTCACACACGGCCACGAGGTCGACCTCGGGGAGCGCCTTGAGCACCTCCAGGTGGAAGTCAGCGATGTATCCAGCGCCGACCACGGCGACCTTGGTCTTGCCGTCGGGGCGCCGAAGCGGGGGAGCGGTCTTGGAGGAGGGCTCGGGCGACATACAGCGGGTCGTCTCGGGGCCAGGGGAGCGCCCGTGGATGGACCTTCCCGAGGGGGGGCTCCCGGCGGGGAGCGGGTCTGGAGGATTCAGGGGGAGGGCGAGCGCGCCCCCTCAACGGATATCGCCCAGAGAGTGGCCGCTTCCCGATGCGATGGGGGCAGATCGGGCGAAATTTGTCCATGAATCGTACCCCGGGCTTCACCTCGGGGCACCGGCGAGCCGATCCCCCCGGAACTCCTCCTCAGGGGCCCGATCACTCGATCCCATCGAGCCGGGCCCCGTTGTTGTGCCCCGCGTCAGCGCCGGCCCTCGATCCCCCGCGCGCACGCCCCACGCCCGGGGAGCGCCCGTCCGGTGGGGATCGCCCGCGGCGCTGGATCGGTACCCTGCGGGCGGATAACCTCTGGCGCCAAACCGCTTCCGCGCGACCCCCCCGTCCGCCCGGAGAGCGAGGGCACCGGCGTCACCCCTGACGCCCCGGGTCTTCCGCAGGCGACAACGCCGCCGGCAGGCCCCCTCCGCGTCGCTCACGCTCCCCGTGACAGGCGCCGGGCTGCGCGCTCCGCCCGACCTCCGCTCTCCCTCCGCACCGCGCGCATCCCATGGCCGAACTCCAGGAAGGCCTCACGTTCGACGACGTCCTGCTCGTCCCGAACCACTCCGACGTCATGCCGGCCGACACGAATCTCGCGTCGCGCTTCTCGGCCAACGTCCCGATCAACCTGCCCATCAGCTCCTCGGCCATGGACACGGTCACCGAGTGGCGCCTTGCGGTGGCGCTCGCCCGCGAGGGCGGCATCGGCGTCATCCACCGCAACCTCTCCATCGAGCGGCAGCGCGAGGAGGTCGAGAAGGTGAAGCGGTCGGCCAACGGGATCATCGAGGACCCCGTGACCCTGGCGCCCGACGCCACGGTCGGCGAGGCCCGCGGGATCATGGGCACCCAGAACATCAGCGGCCTGCCGATCCTGGAGCAGGGCACCCAGAAGGTGGTGGGCATCCTCACGCGGCGGGACACGAGCTTCCACCAGAACGACGAGACGCCGGTCAAGGAGGTCATGACCTCCAAGGACCTGGTGACCGCGCCCCCGGGCACCTCTCTGGAGGAGGCCCGCGAGCGCATGCACTTCTGCAAGGTCGAGAAGCTCATCATCGTCGACGACGTGGGCAACCTGGCGGGCCTCATCACCCGCAAGGACGTGGAGATGCTGGCGGCCTTCCCCAACGCCGCCTCGGACGAGCGGGGCCGCCTGCGGGTGGGCGCCGCCCTCGGGGTGAACGACTTCGACCGCGCCGCCGAGCTGGTGGACGTGGACGTCGATGTGGTGGTGGTGGACACCGCCCACGGGCACACGTCCAACGTGATGAAGTCGGTGACCGAGCTCAAGCGCCGCTTCGACGTGGACGTGGTGGCGGGCAACGTCGCCACCGCCGCCGCGGGCCAGGCGCTCGTGGAGGCCGGCGTGGACGGCGTCAAGGTCGGCATCGGCCCCGGCTCCATCTGCACCACCCGCGTGGTGGCCGGCATCGGCGTCCCCCAGTTCACCGCCGTGCAATCGGTGGCGTCGGCCCTGCGGGGCACCGGCGTCCCGGTCATCGCCGACGGGGGCCTGCGCTACTCGGGCGACATCGTGAAGGCGCTGGCCGCCGGCGCGTCGTCGGTGATGCTCGGGAGCCTGTTCGCCGGCC
>CAZEFP010000556.1:0-2902 GCA_964511565.1 uncultured Planctomycetaceae bacterium | reverse complement strand
CGATGGAACCACAGCTCCCCGTCGATGTAGGCCATGCGCGCCGCGCCGTCGTCGGAGACCTGCTCCGGGCGCCGCGTGAGGCTCTTCGCGATCTTCTCCGCCTGACGCTCCGACCGGCCGCCCTGGGCCTGGATCATGCCAGCGAGTTCCTCGATGGCTGCCTGCCCGCCAGGGTCCTCGACCGTGCCCCCCTTGGCCTCCTCCGCCGGCTTCTCGAACTCCCCCGTCCGCACGTCGAACCAGCGGACCTCGTCCCCGCGACCCACGGCCACGTGCTCCCCGTCCGGCGCCCAGCGGACCCGAGGGAGCGACGGAGAGAGGCTGATCGGCTCGCTCTTGGGCCGGCGGCTTGTTTGCTCCAGGGTGATCCTCTTCGGGCTGTCCTGGGAGGCCGCATCCGCGGGCGCCTGGGGGCTGAGGGTGGCCGCGCTGAGGACGAGGGTGGTGACGAGCATGGGTTCGGGGGCTGGTGGAGAGACGGCCTCGGAAGAAGGGCGTATTTTAGGCGGCGCCCTCGAATACCCGGGGACCTTGCCCGTACGGACGCTGCAAGTTTCCCACGCCTCATCGACACCTCTGATTCACATGCTGACGCTCGCCCCCCTGGCCCTCCCGCTCCTCGTCTCCTCGGCCGCGCCCCAGCCCGCGGCCTCCGACCTCATGGCGGCCATTCCGGAGGAGGCGGTCGTGGCCTTCCACATGCCCAACCCGAAGGCGGTCATCGCCGCCCGGGAGACCAACAACCTGGTGGCCTTCATGCTGGACCCCGAGTGGGAGTCCATCGCCGGGATGTTCATGGACGCCGAGATCCCCGAGGAGGCCGCAGCGCTCGACCAGCTCAAGGACCTGCGTGACAACGCGGTCGAGGCCCTGTCCGATTCCAGCGGCATGGTCATGTTCGCCACGGCGTTCCCCGAGACCGGGAAGAAGATGGGCTTCGGCGTCGTGGCCCAGGGCGGCCCCAAGGTGGCGGAGATGATCCAGTCGATGTTCGTCGGCGACGCGCCCTCGACCGAGCAGCTCTCGCCCTCCCTGCTCGCCCGCACCAGCGCGCCTGCACGAGGGCGTGGCCACCTGGCCTTCGCCACGAGCGGGGACCTCATCATCGGCGTGGAGACGGAGGGCGGCATGGACGCAGCCCGCGCGCTCGTCCGCCAGAGCCTCGGCCGCGGCGCAGAGCGTCCGGGCGGCCCCTTCGGCCTCCCGACCCTCGCCAAGGAGCGCAAGGACTGCGCCTTCGAGTTCGCGGTCAACCTGGGCCCCATCCTGAGCGCCGCGCGCGCGGAGGGCTTCAACAGCCCCATGGAGGAGCGGATGTTCGACATGGTCTTCGACGGCATGACCTGGATCTACGGCTCCATGGCCCTCGGCAGCGGGGAGACCACCGACGCCGAGCTCGTCGTGCCCTACGGCGCCGAGTCCGCCCTCGCGGGCCTCTTCTCCAACTTCGGCCAGGCCGACATCAACGCGTTCGCTGGTATCCCGGCCGAGGCTCACACCGCGCAGGTGGGGAACGTGGACCTCGAGGGCATCTTCGGCTGGGCGATGGACCTGGTGAAGGGGGAGTCCGAGGAGGGCTACGAGCAGATCATGGCGGGCATCAACGGCATCACCGAGATGTCCGGCATCAACCTCATCGAGGACGTCCTCGGCAACCTCTCCGGCCCGTCCGTGGCCTTCTCCACGACCCGCCCGGTCCCCGAGACGCCCACGATGATGGACATGATGATGGTCAGCACGTTCTCCGGGAACGACATGACCTACGCGGTCGAGGTCGAGGACACCGAGGTCCTCCTCGAGGCCCTCGAGTTCATGGTCGACATGAGCGGAATGGGAGAGATGCTCCTCTCGGGCACGGCGACGGGCGGCGGCGAGAGCGGCGAGTTCGAGACCTGGTCCCTGGACCCGGAGATCGGCTCCCTGAAGCTGGCCCTCGGCGCGGGTCACATGATCGTCTCCACGAACTCCCAGGTCCTCGACCGCTACCTGTCCACCTTCGGAACCGAGCTGGGTGAGTCGTTCGCCAGCAACGAGAAGGTCGCGGCCATCCTCCCGACCCTTTCCGGCGCAGGGATCTCGATCCAGAGGACGGCGGCGATGCTCGAGTCGATCTCGACCATGGTGGACGGCTTCGAGGCCATGTTCAGCGAGGCCGTGGACCTCGACGGATTCGACGGCGCGGAGGAAATGAACGCCTCCGTGGACGGCACCTTCCAGCTCATGTCCCTCGCCGCGGACCGCGTGGTCGAGCTGGGCCGCCGATACTTCGAGGGCACCATGTCCGCGGACATGGTCATGGAGAACGGGCAGATCCGCCTCCGCCAGCGCACCCGCTGAGCTCGGGCGCGCCCGCGCGCCCCGGAGCAAATCGAACGCGCCCCGCGAGCCCAACCGGGCACGCGGGGCGCGCTCCATGTGGCCCCCGGCGGGCCGGCCGTTCGCTAGCCCCGCTGGCGCTTGTACTGCTCGAACGGGTCCTCGAGGGGCTGCCCCTCGACCGGCGGCTCCACGGCGGGCGCGTCGGCATGGGGAAGCGCCGGGGCGGGATAGGCCGCCGGGGCTGCGGCTGGCGCGGCCGGTTGCGGCGTCCCCTGCACCGGGGTCATGTCCGCCGGCGCCTCCACGTCCGGGGTCGCCACCGGGCTGGGCGGGAGCGGCGCCTGCCCCACGACACCCGGCCGCCAGTTGACGCCGGCCGCGTGGAGGCTCTCGACGAAGCCGTCCTTCTGGATGGCCTTGGAGTAGGCCTCCTCAGGGCTGACCTCGCCGTTGGCCACGAGCTTGGTGAGCGCGTCGTTGAGGAGGATCATCCCCGACTTGGCGCCCATCTGCATGACGCTCATGATCTGGTGCGTCTTGCCCTCGCGAATCAGCGAGCTGACCGCGCTGGTCACAGCGAGGA
>CAZEFP010000555.1:0-2903 GCA_964511565.1 uncultured Planctomycetaceae bacterium | reverse complement strand
CCTCGGTCCGGCCCGAGGATCAGGGCGAGCGCGGCCAGCCCGGCGGTGGCGACGATGAGGAGGCGAGAGGGAGTGGAGCGCATGGGAGGGATGGAGCGGGAAGCCCCTGTAGATTGCCACGGCAGCGGGGCGGTGGACGGTGCGACGGATCGAGAGGTTCGTGGCCCCTCCGGATTCCTGTCTCGGATCGGGCGCAGGGGCGCGGACGCCTCCAGGGCCAGGCCGAGGGCGGCGCGCGAGCCTCAGCGGGCGGCGAGGTCGGCCTCGGCGGCCAGGACGCCGAAGGCGGGCCACTCCGGTCGATCGACCAGCCCGGCCAGGAGCTCCGCGCCCATGTCCCTGCCACCCAGCCGCAGGAGGTAGCGCGCGAGGCCGTACTCGAGGGCCGCGCTGCGGTCCTCGCGGGCGAGGAGCGTCCCGGCGGTGATCTCCCCCCGATAGAGCTGGATCAGCTCCAGGTAGGCGAAGTTCTCGATCACGTCGGGGTAGCGGTCGACGAGCTCGAGGACGCGGCGTGCCTCCTCCTTTCGACCGGCCCGGAGCAGGCTCACGTGGGCCCAGTGCATGGCCGCGACCCGGGAGTCGTCGTTGCTCGCCCAGCGCTCTGCGCACTCGACCCAGAGGTCGGCCGCCGCGTCGAACTCCCCGCGGGCGTAGTGGGCGAGGGCCAGGTGGTAGCCGATGTTGCCGTGGGTCGTGCTGCGGGGCTCGCCCTCCGGGCCTGGCGCGCCGTCCGGCTCGATGCGGTTCGTGGCGCCCGCCGCGAGCCGCCTCGCCTCGGTCAGCACCTGGACCGCGTCGTCCAGGCGTCGGACGGTGATGAGCCGGTGCCCCAGGTGCCGCCGGAGGCGGTAGCTGTCGGGGTACTGCACGAGGGCCGCGAGGTACCAGCGGATGGCCTCGTCGTAGCGGCCGAGGTACCCGAGCCGCCGGCCGACCCAGATCGTGCGCTGTTCGGAGGGGGCGTCCGCGAGGGCGAGCCGCGCGGACTCGAGGTCCAGCTCCAGCCGCCTCCTCGCCGTCGGGGAGAGCGCGGGCCGCTGGAGCGGCGCGCCCAGGAGCGAGGTGGCCTCGACGACGGCCGGCGGGGGAGGGGCCTCGGCGGGTGCGGAGGCGCAGCCGAGGGAGAGGAGCAGGCAGAGCGCGCCGGCGAGCGGCGCCGAGAGGGCCTGGGCGAGGGGGTGCGGCATGGGGGGCATCGCTCCTTTGTAGCGACATTTAGCCGAGAAACCGGGTTGCGCCCGGGGAAGTGCGGTGCATGAATATGCGCCCGAGGTTTCGGATTTATGCAGTCATCCATCTCCACCGCCGCCGAGCGGCGCGCCCTCGTGGTCGAGCTGATCGGCGAGGGCCACGGCTCCAGCCAGCAGTCCCTGGTGGACGCCCTGGCGGCCCGGGGCGTCGACATCACCCAGGCGACCCTCTCCCGTGACCTCCGGGAGCTGGGCGCCGTGAAGGGCGCCGCCGGCTACGTGGTCCCCGCGACCTCGGCCAGCCCCCTGGTGGACGCCCTCGGGCGCTGGCTCGTCTCCGCCCGGGCGGCCCAGAACCTCGTCGTCCTCCGGACCCCGCCCGGCGGCGCGTCTCCGCTGGCGGTGGCCCTCGACGCCTCGGGGCGCACAGACATGCTCGGGACCATCGCGGGGGACGACACGATCCTCGTGATCTGCCCCGCGGCACGTGCGGCCCGGGAGCTCGTGGCGGACTTCGATCGGCTGGCCCGGTCCGCGGGGGTGACGGCGTGACCCGCGTGGCCGTCGTTGGGGCCACCGGCTACGCCGGACGGGAGCTCCTCGGGCTGTGCAAGCGGCACCCCGGCATCGAGACCATCACCGCCATGTCGGCCCGGGAGGGCGGCGAAGCCGCGCCCCTGGACGGGCGCGGCGAGTGGACCCTCGTGCCCCTGGACCTCGAAGCCCTCGGCCGCGACCACGACGTGGTGTTCACCTGCCTCCCGCACACCGTGGGGGTCCCCGTCGCGAAGGCGGCCCTGGACGGCCCGGCGGCGCCGCTGGTGGTGGACCTCTCGGCCGACCACCGCTTCGCGGATCCCGCGGAGTTCGAGCGCATCTACAGCGTCACCCACCCCGAGCCCCAGCTGTGTGACGCAGCGCGCTACGGCCTCACCGAACACGAGCGCGAGACCCTTGCCGGCGCGCGCCTCGTGGCGAACCCCGGCTGCTACCCCACGGCCTCGCTCCTCGGGATCCTGCCCCTGGTGAACGCTGGCCTGGTGGCGGCGGGCAGCCGCATCGTGGTCGACGCCAAGAGCGGCGTCTCCGGCGCGGGCAAGTCGCCCAACGAAGTGACCCTGTACGGCAACGTCAACGAGACCATGCGGGCCTACGGCGTGGGGAACCACCGGCACTCCCCGGAGATCCTCTCGCGCCTCGCCGGCTCCGCGGCTCCCTTCAAGCTGTCCTTCGTGCCGCACCTCGCGCCCATGTTCCGCGGCATGCTCGCGACCATCTACCTGGAGCCCGCGGCGGGGGAGGGGGTGGAGAGCGCGACAGCCGCCCTCGAGGCGGCCTACGCCCAGGAGGCCTTCGTCCACGTGATGGGGGAGCAAGCGCGGACGGGCGACGTGGCGGGCACCAACCACTGCCACCTCTCCGTGGCCGAGGTCGACGGCGCGGTGGTGGTGACCTCCGCCATCGACAACCTGGTCAAGGGCGCGGCGGGCCAGGCGCTCCAGAACATGAACGTGGTCAAGGGCTTCGACGAGACCTGGGGGCTGCTGTGAGCGGGCCCCAGCGCATCCTCGTCAAGGTCGGCGGCGCCATCCTCGACGACGCCGGGACCCGGGTGCGCTTCGCGGCGAGCGTCGGCGCCGCCCGGGCGCGCGGGCACGAGGTCGTGGTGATCCACGGCGGCGGGGCCCAGGTGTCCCGGCTCACCGACGC
>CAZEFP010000554.1:0-2916 GCA_964511565.1 uncultured Planctomycetaceae bacterium | reverse complement strand
GTCCAGAGCGCGTGCACCGCGCCCAGGGCGGACTCCCCGCCGTCGACGATGGAGCGCAGCGTCGCGAGGACGCCGGCCTCACCGTCCAGGTCCTCCACGAGGATGCGCTGGGCGCTGTCTCGCACCCAGGCGTTGTCCGAGGTCAGCAGCTGAGCCAGCTCCTCGAGCTCGGCCCCCGCGAGGTCCACGTCCGGGCGGCGCGCGGGTTCACCCTCCTTCCGGACTCGCCAGATCCGCCCGAGCCCCATGGGACCCTCCAGCCCGCGCTCCTCGATCTGCCGGCGGAGGAAAGTCGTCAGGAAGATCCGGTGCTGGATCAGCCCCCGGTACATGTCCGCGATGTAGAGCGCCCCGTCCGGGCCCGTCGTCATGGCGACAGGCCGGAACCTCTCGTGGGTCGAGGTGAGGAAGTCCCGCTCCCCGCGGACGTCGCTCGCCTTGAGCTCCGCCGTGTCCTCGCGCTCCTCGATCCGGTAGCGCTTGACCAGGTTCCCGGTCGGCTCGCAGACGAAGATGTCGCCCCGTGACTCCTCGCCGAGGGCACGACCGCGCAGCGGCGTCGCGCTACAGGCAGCGGTGAAGTAGTGGAGGGTGTAGTCGTCCCGCAGGGTCACCTCCTGGTAGCCGCGGTTGACCCCCGGGTTGATGCGAGACGGGAAGACCTCGCGTGTCGCGCTCACCCCGGCGAAGGACCCGTGGAACTTACGCTGGTGACGATTCCGCACCGCGTAGCGCGCGGGCGTGATGTCCATGAAGAGGGGTTGAGGGTTGGTGTTCCGCGCGAAGCGGCCCACGTCGTCCTGGGCGAGGCCCCACTGCCCGCCCTGCCGCTCGCGGCGGATCTCCCAGACCCCATCGCCGTTCTCGTCCTCGGTCCGACGCACGGCCCGGTTCCAGTTGGCGAAGTGGACCCAGTTGTCGAGCCCGATGGTGGGCCCGTTGATGTCGTGCTCGGGGTTCTCGAGCCCCTTGGTCAGCCCATCCATGACCACCTCCCGCCGGTCGAGCACCCCGTCCCCGTCGTCGTCGCGCAGGAAGACCAGCTCCGGCGGGAGAATGCAGAGGGCGCCGCCGAACATCGGCGCGACGCCGCGGGGGAGCACCAGCCCGTCCGCGAAGTCCTCGCGCCGGTCCATGGTCCCGTCGCCGTCCTCATCGGTGAGCACGGCGATGCGCCCGATGGGCTCCTGCTCGCCGTTGCCCTCGATGTCGGGCATGTACCCACGCATCTCCACCACCCACAGCCGTCCCAGCTCGTCGAAGACCACCTGAACGGGGTCCACGACCATGGGCTCCTCCGCCACCAGCTCGATCTTGAAGCCGGGGGGCAGCTCGAAGGTCGCGAGCTCCTCCTCGGCCGAGAGCACCGGCGCCGCGGGGATGGCGAGGTCCGCGGGCAGGTCTCCCTGGACCTCCCCGTTGCGGTCGCCGTTCTGGGCGAGGGTCGGGACGGCGAGCAGGCACGAGGCCAGGGGAAGAAGGGTGGCGTGCGATCGCATGCTCAGATCTTAGGCGTTCGGACGCTCCTTGCGACGGGGCCGGTCCACCCGACCCGGACCGCGGAGGACCCGGCTGCGTCGCGACTCGGGCCGAATCCGCTCGGAGGTTCGTCGAGCGGTGCGGGATGGCCGCCCAGCGCCTACGCTGGTGCGGTGAATCGTCCCGCCCAACTCCTCTGTCTCACACCGATCTTGCTGGCGGCCTGCGCCGCCACGGCCTCCGACGACCGCGTCGCTTCCGCAGGCGCCGCCGAGGCGCCCGCACCGGGGGCCAGCCGCCCCAACATCGTCGTGCTCTTCGCCGACGACGCGGGCTACTCCGACTTCGGCTTCCAGCCGGAGGCGACGGCGGACATGAGGGAGCTCACGCCCCACATCGACTCGATCGCGAGGGACGGGGCGGTGTTCCGGTCCTTCTACATGTCCGCCTGCGTCTGCTCTCCCTCGCGGGCCGGCCTCATGACCGGCCGCTACCAGCAGCGCTTCGGCCACGAGAAGAACATCCCCCCTGGGTACATGAAGGGCGGCATGGCCCTGGAGGAGGCGACGATCGCCGACCGCTTGCGGAGCGCCGGCTACGAGACCGGGCTGGTGGGCAAGTGGCACCTCGGCTACCCCGATCCGTATCACCCCAACGAGCGCGGCTTCGACTGGTTCATGGGGTGCCTCCAGGGCTCTCGCCCCTACCTCGAGATGGAGGAGCCCACCCTCCACCGCGTGCTCCTTCGAGACCGTACGCCCACCCCCGAGGGCGGCTACGTCACCGATCGGTTCGGCGACGCTGCGGTGGAGTTCATCGAGGAGGAGCGCGAGGAGCCCTTCTTCCTCTTTGTCTCCTTCACCGCCCCCCACGGCCCCCTCCAGCCGCGTCCCGGCGACGTGGAGCTCCCCGAGCTCGCCTCCATCGAGAAGAAGCGGCGCCGCAACTACGCCGGGCTCGTGAAGGCCATGGACGACAACGTGGGCAAGATCTTGGCGGCCCTCGAGCGCGCGGAGATCGCCGAGGAGACCGTCGTCCTCTTCACCAATGACAACGGGGGTCAGACCCAGACCGCGGCGGTGAACAAGCCCCTGCGCGGCCGAAAGGGCCAGCTGTACGAGGGCGGCATCCGGGTGCCCGCCGCCCTGCGCTGGCCCGGCGTCGTCGCGCCCGGCACCGTGGTCGAAGCCCCGGCCATCTCCCTCGACCTCACGCCGACCTTCCTCGCGGCGGCGGGGAGCGGCCCCGAGCCCGGCGCCGAGCTCGACGGCCTCGACCTCACGGCGGCCCTGCGGGGCGAGGCCAGCGGCCCCCTGGCCGGGCGCTCCCTCTACTGGCGCCGGAGCGGGAGCGAGGGCCCCATCGCCGCGCGCCGCGGCCGCTGGAAGCTGCTGTGGCACGACCGTGCCGAGGACCCCGAGCTGTTCGACCTCGCCA
>CAZEFP010000553.1:0-2918 GCA_964511565.1 uncultured Planctomycetaceae bacterium | reverse complement strand
TCCGGCAGGACCACGCTCGCGTCCACGGGGCGGCCCTTGCGCTCTGCCTCCAGCAGCCCGACGGCGTTGTAGCGCTCGAGGGCCACGCCGAAGGGGTCGAAGCTCGCGTGGCAGTCCCGGCAGGACGGGTTGTCCCGGTGGAGCTCGAGCTGCTCCTTCAGGGTCAGGCCCTTCATCTCCGGCGCCTCGGCGTCGAGGTCGGGGACGTTGGGCGGGGGCGGAGGCGGCGGGCTGCCGAGGAGCTTCTCCTTCACCCACACGGCGCGCTTGATCGGGTGGGGCTCCAGCCCGTCGGAGTGACCCGCGAGGAACGCCCCCTGGCTCATGAGCCCGCCGCGGCCCTCGGCGCGAGGCAGCGCCACCACGCGGAAGTGGGGCCCGACCACGTCCTCCACGCCGTAGAACTCCGCGAGGTTCTGGTTGAGCATGGCGAAGTCGGAGTCGACCAGCGTCATGAGGTCGAGGTCCTCCGCGAACACGCGGTGCACGAAGCGCAGGGTCTCCTCGCGCATGTCGCGCTTCACGAAGCGCGTGAACCGGGGGAACCGGTCCGCGTCGATGGTCATGTCCTCGAGCCGGTCGAGGCGCAGCCACTCGGTGGCGAAGGCGTCCACGAAGCGGCGCGCGCGCGGGTCATCGAGCATGCGGTCCACGTGCGCCTCGAGGTTCCCATCCAGGGTCCCGAACAGAGCGGCGTTCCGCAGGGCCTCGTCGGGCGGGCCGTTCCACAGGAAGTAGCTCAGGCGGTTGGCGAGGGCGAAGGGGGACAGCAGGTCGTCGGCCTCGGCGCCGGTGCGCTCCACCAGGAAGAGGAACCGCGGGGAGCAGAGCACCGCGATCAGCGTCTCCTTGATCGCGGCCTCGAAGCTCGCCACCTCCGGCCGGACCTCGCGGAAGAACGAGAGGGAGGGCTCCACATCGTCCGCCACCGCCGCCTGGCGGAAGGCGCGGGACATGAAGCGGGTCAGGACCCGTCGGGCGTAGGCCTCGTCCGCCTCGCCGTCCCCTCGGCCGGGGAGGATGGTGGTGTGGGAGACGGGCGGCCAGACCGGGTGGTAAGGGGCCTCCACCTCGATCTGCTGGACGAGGAGCGGCGGGCCCGGGCTGCGCCGGTCCTTGATGAGGAAATCGTTCCAGACCCCGAGGAGCACGATGCCCGAGAGGATCTCGTTGTCGCCGGACTCCGGCTCGGGGATGGGGAGGTTCTCCAGCCGCCCCAGGAAGGTGTAGGTCTCGGGCGCCTCGCGCGGCGCCGTCACGACCGCGGCGGCGTCGAAGGTGGAGTAGTCCATGCCGTCGTCCGTTCGGGTGCCGGCGTAGGCACGCAGGACCGGATCGACGTCGGCGAAGCGCGCCTCGAGGTCCGCCGTGGCCTGGCCCAGGGCCTGGACCAGGGGGTGGTCCTCGGCGAGGGGGGTGAGGACGACGTGGGAGTACCCGATGAAGAACGGCCCGCCCAGCTTGAGGTGCTGCCGGCCGGCGCGCATGTACGCCGCGCCGATGACCGTGGAGACCCGCCCCTGGGCGAGCTGTTCGGCCGTCAGCTCCGGGCGGGAGTCGAGGGTCTTGCCCGCGTACGAGAGGCGCACGGAGGGCATCTGCTCCACGGGGACGGGCGGGTGGACGAGGTGGACCCGGTAGAAGCCTTCGGCGGGGATCTGCACCTGCACGCGGGAGTCGGACGGCTGGGTCACGTCCTCCGCCACCAGGACGTCGCCGTCGAGCCGCACGTTCTTCCGCTGGTCGCTCTTCGCGGCCTCCGCGGTGATGGTCTTCAGCGACGAGCTGATCGAGAGGGATCGCTCGGTGACCTCGACCTCCTCGCCGTCGGCGCCCTCGGTGGCGGGCTCGCCCTCGGTGAGGGTCACGCTCACGTCGTTGAGGCCGTCCTCGAGCTTGAGGAGCACCGGGTCGCGGGTCCGCTTGATCTCGCCCCGCGCAGCGTCCACGCGCATGACCACGTCGCCGCGCTCGGGGAACACGCGCTGCATCTCGAGCTTCGCGTTGGGGGAGGGGCCCTGCCACGCGCCGGGGGCCTTTTCCTTGTGGGGGACGGCGCCGTAGAGGACCAGCCCGTCCGGGGCCATGTGGAAGCGGTTCTGCTGGGAGCCGCGCAGCCCGACGCTGACCTTCTTCCGGATCGCGTCCAGGGCCTTGCGCTCCTCCTCGGTCGCCGCCGCTCCCTTCGGCTCACCGTCCGCGCCGATGATCTCCACCGTGAAGTGGTCCGGGCTGAGGATGACGGACTGATACCCGCCGGTCCGGCCGCCGACCTTGCCCTTGCCGATGCCGTCCCCGAAGCGGACGCGATAGATGGTGGGCTCGGGCCGTGGCCCGCTGACGATGGCCTCGTCCAGGGCCCGGCGAGCGATGGTCTGGTACGTCTCGAGGTGCAGCGTCGAGGCCTGCAGCGTGGCCCCGTTGTTCGTGAAGCCCATCTTCGACTTGGCGTCCCCGGGCAGGTCCTGGCCGAAGTCGATGGGCAGCTGGAGGAGGTCCTGCAGCGTGTGGCGGTACTGGGCGCGGTTGAGGCGGCGGAGGACGGGGCGCACGTCGACCTCCTTGGCCCGCGCCGCGGCCTCGAGGCCCGCCTCGATCCACCCCGTGACGGCCGCCCGCTCCGCGCTGGTGAGCTGTCGCTCGAAGCTCGAGGGCGGCATGTCCCCGTTTCGAATGACGTCGAGGATGTAGTCCCACTCCTCCGCGTCACCTCCCGAGATGAAGTCCCGGTCGAGCTCGTCGAGGCGGAAGTCCCCCTTCTGCTTCAGGGCTCCGTGGCACTGCACGCAGGTCGCCTCGAAGATCGGGGCGATCTCTCGCTCGTAGACCTCGTCGTCGTCCTCGGCGAGGGGAGCGCGGCCTGGCGCCTCGACCACGGCGGGCTCGGCCCAGGCGAGGGCCACCGTCGCGAGGGCCGC
>CAZEFP010000552.1:0-2922 GCA_964511565.1 uncultured Planctomycetaceae bacterium | reverse complement strand
GAAACCTTCTGTGGACAGGGAGGCGCGCGGCGCTCTCTCCGTCTTGTTTCCCGCCCCGGATCCCCAGTCCATCTAGCTCATGTCTGCTCTCCACAGCCTCGCCGATCACTCTCCCTCTGGTCGATGGGGCCCCCCTCCCCGCGGTCTATTCGTCGACGTGCTGGGCACCCTCGTGGAGCCCGGTCCCGGCGGGCGCTTCAATTCGATCGGCAAGTCGCAATTCTACGATGGCGTCCTCGATGCCCTGTTCCACGCCACCCAGGCGGGCTGGAACCTCTACCTCATCGGCAACATCGATTCGGTCTCGTTCGGCAAGCAGACCCAGGCCCAGTGGGACAGGTTCGGCGAGGGCCTCATCGCCCGCCTGAAGTCCGAGGGCATCCCGGTCCGCCGCGACTACACCTGCACCAACCACCCCGAGGGGGTGGCCGGTCAGAACAGGGACTCCGTTTATTTCCTCCCCGGAACGGGCGCCATGCACCACGCCGCGCAGGCAGAGGACATCTCCCTCTCGCTCTCCTGGGTGGTCGGGGACAGCACGACCGAGCTGGTCGCCGGGTGGCGTGCTGGCTGCTGTACGGCCGGAGTCCGTACCGGGGACGCGCTGACAGATGGCGCCTTCTAGGTGGAGCCAGCCGTGACCACCGAGAGCGCCGCCAGCGCGATCAAGTGGATCGCGCGGGACCAGACGGTGCTCCGCAGGAGCGCCTGACGGCCCCTGGGGTGGCCCGAATCCCAGTCCGGGCCACCTCGAGCCGACCGGCGCCCGGAGCGGTGGTCTGGCTCAACTTGGCCGATGACGGCCGACGATATCGCAATCACAAGGGGCCCGCCTGCCAGAGGCGGCGCCGGCCGATTCTTCGGCGTCACCGAAAGCCCCACCGCCCTTCGATATCCACCGCCGTCACCCATGCTCCAATCCTCCCTTCGCATGATCGCCACCGCAGCGATCGCCGCGGTCCTTACCGCCCCCGTTGGCGCGGCTCCTGCCCAGGCGCCGGCCTCCTTCCCGCAACACAACACCGCGCAGGTCGAGGTGACCCACGGCCGCGCCGTGCTCATCGGGAGTGAGACCGGGTGCCAGACCATCCGCAAGGGTGATCGCCAGGGGACCACCGGCCGCTCCCAGCTCGAGATTTCCACCGGCAGCGAGGCCAGGATCTCCTGGCCCGGCGCCTGCAGCGTCCGCGTCTACGGCCCCTCGTCCTTCGAGTGGGACAACCAGGGCTCGACACTCGGGTTCAAGTTCCACGAGATCGCCTGGGCCGACTTCGAGTGCCGCCAGGGCAAGCACGAGCTGTTCCTCCCCTCCGAGTGGAGCGGTACGTTCGGCCGGAGCGCCTTCCACATCCGGGGGATCACCGGAGGTCCGTGCGAGTTCCGGCTCCAGGCCGGCGAGCCGGTCTCCCTCCAGTGGGATGGCAACGACCGCTTCTCCCTGCCGCCGCTCCAGGTGCTCCCGGGCTCCAGCGTGCGCCTCGACCGGCCGCGCTTCATGAACGCCCCGGTCGCCACGACCACGCCCAGCGGGAGCTGGCCCACCGACGGCGGCGAGATCGCCTGGCCGTGGAGCCCTGCCCAGGGCCCGGGCCAATCCGTGGGCATGACCTTCAACGGTGATCCCGCCGGGAACGACTCCACCAGCGCGTCGGTGCCCACCGGTGGCGAGACCGTGACCGCCCTGGAGGACCCCGAGGCCGGCTGCCCCGTGTGCAACCAGGACTCCACGTACCCGGAGACCGACATGTGCCAGGAGGGCCTCGAGCCCTTCTGTGACGAGTCGACGGACGAGCCGACGACCTACGGGCAGGCCTCGATCGTCGACGCGCCCCCCACCGTCGAGGTCGAGCCCATGGGCACGCCCACCGCCAGGCTCACCCTGGTCGACGACTTCAGCGCCGAGCTCACGGTCGTCGACTCCAACGGTGTCGAGGTGCCGATGACGGATGAGGTCGCACCGACCAAGGCCCAGCCGACCCCGATCCCCGATCCCGGGCCGGCTCCCGAGGTGGCCCCCGAGCCCGAACCTGAGCCCGAGCCGGCGGTCTTCACCCCGAGCGAGTGGCGCGGCTTCACGAAGAAGGACCTCAACCACGCTGGCTCCATCGTGGCCGAGCGCTCCAGCGACGTCGAGTACCGCATCCTGGGCCAGGGTCGCTGCAAGATCATCGTGAGCGACTCCGCCAGCCAGCCGCGCTGGTGCTTCACGCCCAAGGTCGACCTTCAGATGCAGCCCGGCTCAGTGGCGATCATCGAGAAGGACGGCACGCTCCGCATGAGCTTCGGAGAGGTGGAGGAGTTCGAGCCCCCGGCCGACCGCCCGTCCTACGACGAGCTCGACGACTGATCCACCCTGTGGAAGGACCGGCGCGCCCGGGGAGTTCTTCACTCCTCGGGCGCGCTGTCCGTTCCGGCGGGCTTGACGCCAGCGAGGCGCTGCCGCAGGTAGCTCGCGCGGAGCTTGTCTCGCTCGGAGGTGTCGAGGAGATCCTCCTCCCCCCCCGTGGACGCGAGCACCTGGATGTGCCCCCGCTGCACGTGCAGCGCGAGCTCGTTCAAGGTGTCCATCTTCGCGCCCCCGAAGATCCCGGTATGCAGGCCGAGGCGCACCGACGAGAGGTGAGCGAGCGCCGCCTCCGTGGGCATGGCTCGGGACGTCCGGAGCGTCCCGAAGGACTGTGCGATCCGGTCCACGAGCGCCTGCCGCATCTCGCTGACCAGGGCGTCGCGCATCCGCCGCTCGAAGCGGACGATCTCCGGCACGAGCGCCCGGAGGTCGTCGATGAGCTCGGCCTCGCTCCGGCCCAGGGTCACCTGGTTGCTGATCTGATAGAGGTCCCCGGCGGCGCGGCTCCCCTCACCGTGCATCCCCCGCACGGCGAGTCCCGTGCGCTGGGCCGCCGCGAAGACCTTGTCGAGCTC
>CAZEFP010000551.1:0-2927 GCA_964511565.1 uncultured Planctomycetaceae bacterium | reverse complement strand
CCGAGGCGCCAACCTCGACCATCCTTCTGAACAGCGCGTCAATCCAGGCCATGGGTACGTTCGGGTGTGAGCCGGCGGGTATCGCCAGCCTTCTGCTCCTCGCCGGATATCGACACGAACGCCACTTTCCTCAAGCCGATACCCTCAGCCCATGAGGCGCCCTCCCACGACCGACATCTCCCGGTCCAACCACCCCCGCTCCTGCCCCCCCCAGCACCCCCTGACCGCCCCCCGGAGGCTCCCCGGGGGGGGCCCGCCCGCCGTGATTCTCGGCGCCGCCCTCGGTCTCATGGGCACGATCTGGGGCTGCGCACCGGCCCCGGACCAGGAGTCGGGAGCCCTGGTCCCCGGCCCCTGGAGGGCCACGCTGGCCTCCCCCGGCGGGGCCATCCCCTTCGGGCTCGACCTGGTCCAGACGGAGGAAGGCCTCCAGGCCGTCCTGGTCAACGGCGAGGAGCGCCGGCCCGCTGGCATCGTCGAACAGGCCGGTGAGCGGGTCCGCTTCGAGCTGCCGCCCTACCGGTCCGCCGTGGTCGCCACCCTCGACGACGACGGCCGTGGGCTGGCCGGTTACTGGGAGCGGGACGCTGGCGAGGGGCCGCTGCCCCTGCTGCCCTTCGCCGCGGTCGCAGGCACCGACTCGAAGCCACCGGCCAAGCCCGACCCCGCCACGGTCGACCTCCTCACGGGGCGCTGGCGGGTCCGCTTCGACGGAGATGAGGAGGACGCCGTCGGCCTCTTCGAGGTCGCACCCACCGGCCGAGCCTCGGGTACCTTTCTGACCACCCTGGGTGACTACCGCTACCTCAGCGGCTGGTTCGACGGCGAGGCCCTGCGCCTGGGCTGCTTCGACGGCGCCCACGCCTTCCTGTTCGAGGCACGGCTCGGGGAAGGAGGGCGGCTGACCGGTGACTTCTGGTCTCGGGACTCGTTCCACACGACCTGGGTCGGGGATCGAGATGATGGGGCGACCCTGCCCGATGACTTCGCCCTCACACGGTGGACCGAGGGTCAGGACCTCGGTGGGCTGGTGTTCCCCGACGTCGACGGCGAGCGCCGATCGCTCGCCGAGCTCCTGCCCCCCGACTCGCCCGGGCTGCTGGTGGTCTTCGGGACCTGGTGCCCCAACTGCAACGACCTCACCGAGGCCCTGGTCGGGCTCCACCGCCGGCACCCCGCGCTCTCGATCGCCGCGATCGCGTTCGAACTGGGTTCGGATCCGGCGAAGCACCGTGAGGCCGTGCTCGACTACGTCGACCACCACGGGATCGACTACCCCGTGGTCCTGGGCGGGAGCGCCTCCAAGGCCGCCGCCAGCGAGGCCCTCCCGATCCTCGACCGGGTCCGGGCCTACCCCACGACGGTCTTCCTGGCGCCTGGGGGCCGCGCCACGGCCGTCCACACGGGCTTCAGCGGGCCGGCCACGGGGAAGCGGCACCGAGCCCTGCTGGAACGCTTCGAGTCCGAAATCGAGTCGTTGACCGGGCCCCGCTGAGCGCCGCACCCTGGCCGGGCTCCGAGGCCCGCCTCCAGGGGTGCGCCGCTTCGAGGCGACAGGAGGCGCCGACAGGCAGGGAGGAACGGCGGGCGGAAACGTCCTATCATGGGGGCATGCCGTTCCTCGTCCTGCTGCTGCTGCTCGGCGGCGTCGTCGCCGCCCCGGGCCTCCTCCGCGAGCGCTCGTGGAAGGTCGGCGCCGACGTGAAGGCTGCCTTCGAGCGAGGCGAGGAACCGAGCAACGAGATCGTCGAGGTGTCGATCCTGCGCCTCAAGAACGCGCGCTACCGACGGGGCAGGCCCCTGCCCGAGTGGGTCCAGGAGCTCGACGGCAAGAAGATCAGCCTGTGGGGCTACATGGCCATCGGGACCCTCGAGGGCCTCAGCGAGTTCGAGCTGGTGCCCGAGTCCTGCGAGTGCGGCAAGTCGAAGGTCAACCACTTCGTCCAGGTGACCCTCGACGACGACGTCACCCGCTTCATCCCCGGCCGGATCACGCTGGAGGGGACCTTCAGCTGCGGCGAGGTGGAGGAGGACGGCTTCATCACGAGCGTCTACCGCCTCTCCACCGACGAGCTCCCCTGAGGGGGCGCCGACTCCGCGCCATGAACCGACTCGTTCGCCTCGCCGCAGCCGCGGCCCTCGTCCTCTGTGCTCCCGCCCTGGCGTGGTCGCAGGACTCACCGGCTCGTCAGTACTCGCCCGAGCAGATCGACCGGCTCATCGTCCACGCCCAGTCCGGCTCCGCGGTGATCCGTCCCCAGGCCGCCGAGCGCCTGGCCAGGATCGGCAAGCCCGCGGCCGATCGCCTGTATGCCATGGCCGGCACCTCCCTCGGCGAGCTCGCGCGGCTCGGCCCGAGCCTCATCGAGGTCCTCGGCCGGTTCGACGATCCGCGCTTCCGCGCGCTCCTATGGCCCGCGATGGAGGACGCCGAGTTCCCCTGGCGCCCGGCCGTCTCCCGGTCCCTCGCCCACCGCCCCCTCGCGGCGGAGTGGGACCGACTCGTGGGCTTCCTCGAGGATCCCATCGCGCCGGTTCGGCTCGCCACCCTCGACGCCCTGGCCCTGCTGTCGGGCGGGGACGACGCGGAGAGGGCAGCGAGCTTCGATGCGCTCGCCGCTGCGCGCCTCGGGGACGACAATGACGTGGTCCGCCGCCGGGCCGCCGTGCTCCTCGACGGCCGCGGACACAGCCGCGCGCTCCTGTGGCTGCTGGAGGACCTCCAGCGCACCGACACCTACTTCGATCTCCCCACGGGCGAGGCCGCCCGCTACGCCGCGGTCAACGCCCTCCAGTCCCTCGACATCGACCTCGCCGGCTTCGAGGCGTTCGTGCCCCCCACCGCGGAGCCCAACCAGCTGGCGCTCGCGAAGCTCCGGGAGCGCCTGCTCGCCCGGGCCAGCGCCGCCGAGGCGAAGCTCCCCGAG
>CAZEFP010000550.1:0-2930 GCA_964511565.1 uncultured Planctomycetaceae bacterium | reverse complement strand
TAGGCCCGCTGGGTCGCGGCGTGGCGGGCGCGCGTGGCCGCGGAGCCCGACCTCACGCGGCCCTCGGACCTCGGGACCTGGCGCACGTCCGGCCCCTACCTGCCGGACGCCGAGGGTCCCGGCTCGCTCTTCGCGCGCGCCTTCGGGCCGGAGCCCGGCGCGCCCTCGGACGCGGCGCTGGCCGGGTACACGGACGCCCCCGAGCTGGTGGACGGTCAGGTCCACGAGTCCACGCCCCAGGTGGCGGCCATGTACTTCCGCCGGAGCATCTCCGCGCCCACCGCCCGGCGCATGGAGCTCTCCCTCGGCTCGGACGACGCCATCAAGGTCTGGGTCAACGGCGCCGAGGTCCTCGCCAAGAACGTGGCCCGCGGCGCCCAGCCCGACCAGGAGCGAGTCACCGTCGATCTCGCCCCTGGCGAGAACGACCTGCTGATCAAGATCGTCAACACGGGCGGTCGGAGCGGCATCTACTTCAAGCGCATCGGGGAGGCAGTGGAGGGCCTCGAGCTCGGGCTGCTGTCTTCCGCGCCGTCCGAGATCCGCGCCCGCTTCCGCGCCGAGCACGATCCGGACTGGGCGGCGCGGTCCGAGCGCCTCGGGGCCCTCGAGGCCGAGGCCGCCGGGCTGCGCGGCGCGGCCCTGCCCGTGATGGTCATGGACCAGCTCCCGGCCGAGCGCCAGCGGACCACCCGGGTGCTCCGCCGGGGAAGCTACCTCGAGCCCATGGAGGAGGTGACCGCGGACACGCCGGCCTTCCTCCCGCCGTTCCCCGCCGATGCGCCGCGGGACCGCCTCGGCCTCGCGCGGTGGATCGTCGATCCGGCGAACCCCCTCACCGCCCGGGTCGCCGTGAACCGCGCGTGGCAGACCCTCATGGGGCGCGGGCTCGTGGCGAGCCCCGGGGACTTCGGGCGCCAGAGCGCCGCGCCCACCCACCCCGAGCTCCTGGACTGGCTCGCCACCGAGTTCGTGCGCAGCGGCTGGGACCTGAAGCAGCTCCACCGCCTCATCGTCACCAGCAGCGCCTACCGCCGCTCCGCCAGCGCCGAGGGCGCCCGCTTCGAGGACGACCCCCACAACGAGCGGCTCGCGCGCGCCTCCCGCACGCGCCTGCCCTCGTGGATGCTCCGCGACCAGGCCCTGGCCCTCGCGGGCCTCCTTGAGCCCGAGCTAGGCGGCGCGCCCGTGCGGCCCTACCAGCCGGACGGCGTGTGGGCCGAGGCCACCTTCGGCACCATCCGCTACCAGCAGGACACGGGGTCCGCCCTCTATCGCCGGAGCCTCTACGTGTTCTGGCGCCGGATCGTGCGGCCGACGTTCTTCTTCGACACCTCCAAGCGGCAGGTGTGCGAGGTGGGTCGCTCGGTGACCAACACACCGCTGCACGCCCTCACCACCCTGAACGAGACGGGGTACGTGGAGGCCGCGCGGTGCTTCGCCGCTCGGGTCCTCGCGCCCGTGCCCACCGCGCCCCCCGGCGAGCTCGCCCATGGGGGCGACACGTCCATCAGCGACGAAGAGGCCCGCGCCTCGGTCCGCCGGGCCTTCCGCGCCGCCACCGCGCGAGAGCCGGATGCCGCCGAGCTCGGGGTGCTGCTCGAGCGCTTCCGCGCGGAGCAGGTCCACTTCGCCTTTCACCTTGGCGATGCCGCCGAGCTGGTGGCCGCGGGCGCAGCGCCCGCCGCCGAGGGCCTGGCCGTCGACGTGCACGCGGCCATGACGGTCGTGTGCTCCATCATCCTCAACCTGGACGAGGTCCTCTGCCGGCCATGAACGACCCCGACGTCGAGCTGCGCGCGGACCTCACCCGCCGCGCCCTCCTGCGGGACGCCTCCCTCGGGCTGGGCGGCCTCGCCCTGGGAGGGCTGCTGGGCCGCGAGGCCTCGGCCCAGGAGGCGCTCCCCGCGCTCCCCCACTTCGCGCCCAAGGCCAAGCGGGTGATCTACCTGTTCCAGAACGGCGCCCCGTCCCACGTGGACCTGTTCGACTGGAAGCCGATCCTGCGCCAGCGCCACGGGGAGCCGATCCCCGACTCCGTGGCCGGGGGCAAGCGCTTCAGCACCATGCTCGACGGGCAGACCTCCCGGGCCATGCTCGGGGAGCTGCCCGACTTCGCGCGCCACGGGGAGAGCGGCGCCACGGTCTCGAGCTTCCTGCCCCGCACCGCCGCCATCGCGGACCGGCTGTGCTTCGTGAAGTCGATGCACACCACCCAGGTGAACCACGCCCCGGCGATCACCTACTTCATGACCGGCGCGGAGCAGGCGGGCCGGCCGACCATGGGCGCGTGGCTCTCCTATGGCCTCGGGCGCATGTCCGACGACGTGCCCGCCTTCGTGGCCATGACCTCCCGGGACAAGGAGGCCTCCTGCGGCCAGATCTTCTACGACTTCTACTGGGGCAGCGGCTTCCTCCCCACCGTCCACCAGGGCGTGAAGTTCCGGGGCACCGGCGACCCGGTGCTGTACCTGAAGGACCCCGCAGGCATCGACCGCGACCTGCGCCGCCGCATGCTCGACGATCTCGCGGCCCTCAACGAGAAGCGGGCCAAGGAGGTGGGCGACCCGGAGATCCGCACGCGCATCGCCCAGTACGAGATGGCCTACCGCATGCAGGCCTCCGTCCCCGAGCTCACCGACCTCTCCACCGAGCCCGAGCACGTGCTGGAGTCCTACGGGCCCGACGTCCGACGCAAGGGCTCGTTCGCCTACAACTGCCTCATGGCCCGGCGCCTCGTGGAGCGCGGCACGCGCTTCGTCCAGGTCATGCACGCCGGCTGGGACCAGCACCGGAACCTCAACACCCAGCTGGAGATCCAGTGCCGCGACACGGACGCGCCCTCCGCGGCCCTCGTCGAGGACCTGGCCCGGCGCGGCCTCCTGGAGGACACCCTGGTCGTGTGGGGCGGCGAGTTCGGCCGCACCCCC
>CAZEFP010000549.1:0-2931 GCA_964511565.1 uncultured Planctomycetaceae bacterium | reverse complement strand
ATCCGTGCAGGTGGCCTGATCTAGGGGAATGTCCCCCACGCAGCAGGTGGTGAATTCGGTCCGCGGTGCCTTCGTGGTCTCGGTCCAGAGCGCCCTCGCGCCCCGCGCGGGGGACCTGCGAGTGCTCGGCGCAGTGATGGTGCCGGGCGTGCTGGTGCTGCTGGGGATCGCGGGCATGAGCCTCGCCAGCGGCGAGCACGTGGGGAACCTGACCCGGGACCCCATGGCGGTCGTGCGCGCACATCCTCTCACCGGGGTGCTCTCGAACCTGGGCGCGATCCTCTGGAGCGCCGGCGCGGCGCTTCCCCTGTTCACCTGGCTCGCGCTGCGCGCGCTGGGTGCTGCGGGGAGGTTCCAGGGGGTGCTGCTCGGCGGAGGCCTGCTGACCGGCCTGCTGCTGGCGGACGACCTCTTCATGCTGCACGAGGGTCTGTACCCCCGATACCTCGGCCTTGGAGCGGACGGCGAGGGGCCGATCTTGGCGCTCTATGGCCTCGCCCTCGCCGCCTACCTGGTGCGCGGACGCGAGCGCCTGCTCGAGGCGCGGCCGTTCCTGCTGGTCGTGGCCCTGGCGTGCTTCGCGGCCTCGGTGCTGGTGGACCAGCTGCCCAAGGACGCCATGCGGGGGCGGGCCCTGATCGAGGACGGCGCCAAGTTCCTCGGCATCGGGAGCTGGCTCGCGTTCCAGGGCTCGGTCTGCCTGGCGGCCCTGCGGGAACGCAGCTGAAGACACTGCGGGAATCTGGCTGGTGGTCCTGCGAGATCGCGGTCGGCACCGCCACGACTTCGTGTCGGAAGCCTCGATGGCAGTGCCGCTCCTCGAGCGGGGGCGAGGCTGCAACCGCTCGCTACTCGGCCGACTCCTCGACACGAAGACGCCCCGCCTGGTCCAAGACCGAGGCGGGGCGTGCCATGTGAACAGGGGCTGGATCAGCCCTCTTGGGCGGCCTCGATCAGACCGACAAAGCGCTCGACGTCGAAGAAGGTCTTGTCCTCGACGATCTTGTCCCCCTCCCAGCGCCACGCGCAGTGGACGAGGAACTCGGCCTTCTCGCCGGTCTTGCGGTCGGTTCCGGTCCAGGTGAACCAAGAGGCTGTCCAGACGTTGCCGTCCGAGTACTCGCCCGTCATCGAGTAGTAGTTCTCAAGGCTGATGTCGGAGAACACCTCGTGATGGACGGCGAGGCCCGCCTTCCAATCCGCGTTGGTGACGCTTCCGTTCGGGTCGCCCCACTGGTGGATGCAGTCGTCGGCGAATGCGGCCAGGACGGCGTCGAAGTCCCCGGCCATGTAGCTGGCGTGGGCCGCATCGGTGGCCTTCGTGCGCCAGTCCCCCCCGGACGTCACCGGCGCGAGGTCCAGGAACATCGGCTCGTCATCGGCCGCCGGGGTGAACACGCGCTCGACCGTCTGGCCGCTGGCATCGAGGAGGCGCAGCACCATGCGATCGTCCGCCTCGCGTGCGATCTCGGCGGCACCCTGCAGGACGCTGCCGTCCGCGGTGTGCATGTGGAAGGTGCCGTTCATGTGACGCCCGTCGGGGAAGTCGGTCAGGACGAGGCGCCCGAGGCCGCCGTCGCTGCTTGCGGCGGTCGAGGTCAGCTGCCCCATGGTCGGGTCCCAGTCCACGAGCTGGCGAGTCTGGACGCCAGCCGCGTCGATCCACGAGCCGACAACGGCGTCGACGTCGGGACCGACCTTGGTCCCCTGGACGACGGCGTCCGGCATGTCGCCCCCGGTCACGCGCCAGCGGCCGAGGGTCCACTCCCACGGGGACGGGGCCGAGCCACCTTCGAGGCGCGCGAGCGTGGTCTGCATGGCCTCCATGTACCGGGAGACATCGCCGTAGCGGAAGTCGCGCACGATCTTGTCGCCGTCCCAGTTCCACATGATGTGTAGGGGGAATCGCATGACCTCACCGGTCGCCCGGCTGGTGACCTGGTACACGCACCAGGCGTAAGTCCACGC
The DNA here is from genome assembly GCA_964511565.1 of uncultured Planctomycetaceae bacterium. Classification (GTDB taxonomy): domain Bacteria; phylum Planctomycetota; class UBA1135; order UBA1135; genus Saltatorellus. The sequence goes on along the minus strand of CAZEFP010000549.1, from coordinate 963 downwards.
CCCGTACTGGGGGTACTCGGTGGTGTTCATCGCCAGGTTCGTGAACTGCACATCCTTGAACGCCTTATGAGTCAGCGCTGCGACCTCGGCCCAGGCTTCGTTGCCGAGGGGCTCCGATCCGTCGGAGAGCCAGATCTTGAGGTCGGGCGACATCAGGTCCTCGCCGTAGCTCATGTCGTTGGCAGCGAAGGCATCGAGCGCGCCCTTGAGGCGGAGCGTCCGCTCGTCGCCCATCTGGGTGACGATGGTCGTCTCCGAGGACGCTTCCTCGGACAGGGCGGAGGTTTCGGGAGTGGTGGCGCACGCGCCCAGGAGGAGAGCGAGGGCCGCGGGAAGAGCGGGGAGGAGGATCTTCATGAGAGGAGCGATCTGTCGAATCGAAGGAAGAGCTGATCCGGGAGTCGAGCGTGGAGAGAGCGCCCTGGAGGGCGAACTCCTTCGTCACCGTAGGAGTTGACGCACGGATCTTCGATGAGACGCTCGTCAAGGACACGCCTGGGAGACCTCGAACACTCGTTCGACCGTTCGAGACGTTCGCCGGACGGTCTCTGAAACCGATCGACCTCGGATGAGGCTGACGACGCACCGGGGTCCAGCGCCCTTCGGCCCCGCCTGGTCGTACGCCGAAAGCAGGGAGGACGGCAGCGCACGGAGGCCGACCGCCTAGCGGGCGCACGCAGGCTCCATCGCCACTGCTCGTCGGTCGTTTGCGATCGTCGTCGCGGGAGCCCGACTGGATCGGGAGGTGGACGAGGGAGGGGGGAGGTCCTTTTCTTCGTGATCGGTGGTTCAGGCCCCTGGAGCCAGACACGGGGCGCCCTCGCAGCGCGTCGCGACCCGTCGGGTGTCGAGTCTCCCCACACCTGTCGGGATTCCCGACAGCCGATCGGGAAGCAATAGCTCGGGGTAGCCAGGCCCCGGAATGAAAAAAGTTCCGCTTCTGGGCCCTCAGGGCTCAACCCG
>CAZEFP010000548.1:0-2934 GCA_964511565.1 uncultured Planctomycetaceae bacterium | reverse complement strand
CCACAGCGTCGAGCGGCGCGAATGGAGCGGCGGCCGGCGCCCCCCTTCGGGATCGCCGGCCGCCTGCTGCTCCCGAGCATCGGGGTCGCTCACTTGAGCTGCTCCCAGTACTCCTCGGGCATGTCGTGCGCGATCTTCAGCGCGCCGTTGGCGCCGCCATACATGGGCTCCTCGATCCGGATCACGTTGCCGCCGCCGAGGGTGCGCTGCATCTCCTCGCTGATGGCGCGGTCCAGGCCGCGGATCTGGCTGCCCCCGCCCGCGAGCAGGACGCGGCCCTTGAGCTTGTCCTGGAACTCGGGGTCGAAGGTGCTGATCAGCTTGCCGAGGCCCTCAACGATGGGCGGCACGATGCGCTGACACGCCGTGCGGACCTGCTCGGTGATGTCGAACTCGGTGGGCTTGCCCTCGACCGGGAGCTCGGTGGTGATCTTCTCGGTGTTCACGTCCACCGTGCTGTGGCGCTCCTTGATCGCCTTGATCATCTGCTTGGTGAACTGGGCCTCGGGGAAGGCCGCGGCGATCTCCTTCCCGAGCTCCTCGTCCACGAAGTCACCGGCGGTGTTCATGGTGATCTGATCGGACTCCTCCGGCATGGTCCCGTGCATCCGGCAGAGGTCCACGGTGCCCGCGCCGATGTCGATCACCAGCACGTCCTCCAGCATGTCCAGCCCGTAGGCGACGGAGAACGGCTCCGAGCAGAGCATGACGGAGTCCACCGACTCCCGCGCCGCCTGGAGGATGGCGTCCTTGTTGTTGATCTGCGCCTGCGCCGGCACCCCGATCACCGCGTAGACCAGCTCATCCTTGCGCGGCTTGGCGAGGCGCACGATCTCCTTGACGAGGTCCATGGCCGCGCGGCGCGAGTCCTGGTTCTCGGTCCCGTCCGCGTTGAACTTCAGCACGCCGTGCTCGAGGGGGCGGTGGAGGTTCAGCGACAGGCGCTTCTCCCGGGCCTCGGAGCCGAAGAGCACCTCCTTCTTGAGGAGCTTCATCGCCACCGGGTCCTTGGGATAGCCCACGAAGGACTCGATGGTCTCCCGGACGCCGTTGCTCGCCGTCACCGAGGTGCGTGAGGTGCCGAGGTCGATCCCGACGTAGAGGACACCGCGGTCCTTGCCGGTCCCGTCGATGTCGTCGTTCTGAGTGTTCGTCATGGTGTTTGGGTGGAGCCCCTGATCGTCGAGCCATGGTTCGGCCCGCGAGCGTGCTGCCACAAGCATGGCGAGTCCGGGCCCGCCGGAAAAGAGCCGCCGCGAGATCGTCGAGGAGGAGAGCCCCTGCCCCGGAGTGATCGGCTCAGGAGCCCGTCTTGTTGACGCTTTCCCGCAGTTCCAGGTTGGCCTGGAACAGCTGCGACATGAAGGCCCGGCGCTTCTCGTCCGGCGCCGTCGTCGGCAGCTGCGGCTTCACCGCCCCGTAGAGGGGTGTCACCACCTCCTCCACCTGGTCCCGCTCCGCCAGGGTGCGGATCTGCTCCTCCTGCTCGGTGAGGAGCCGAGAGAGCTTCTCGATCCTGCGCTGCAGGAGATCGGTTTCCCGCTTGCTCTGCCGAGCCTCGGCCGGGGAGGGCTGGGCGGGCGAGTTGCCATTCGTGGTCCGCCGCGCCGCCGGAGTCCCTGAGGGCTGAGACCCTGTGGGCTGAGACCCTGTGGGCTGGGGCGCGGGGCCTGCGACCGGCGAGCCCTGGCGCGCCCGGTCGAGGTTCAGGCCACGCAGACCGCTCCCCGAGGCACCCGCGCGTCGGGCGCCCGCTCGGCGAGTCGGGCCAGGGAGGACCACGTGGTGCACCACGTTGCCCTTCGTGCCCAGCTTCTTGAAGCCAGCCATACGATCCCTCATTCCTACCATAGCAGCGCGACGCGGGTGGTCTGCCACCGGCAGCACGGCGCCCCTTCTACTTCAGGGACAGCCGCGGGTGACACCGCGCCTGATTCGATTCCGTCGAGGACCGCCGAAGTGGGGGTCAGCGGGCCTCCCTTTTGGGCCCTTCCCCGTTGGCGGGCCCGTTGTGAGGCGCGGAAAATAGATCAGCCAACGCCGCGAAGCCATCAATTCGGAGTGAACGAGGGTCTTCCCCCACTCCTCCCGTGATGATCACGCTGGCCATCCCGGCCGCGGCCGCCCCCGCCCCGTCCACGTCTGCCCTGTCGCCCACGTAGACGACGTCAGCGGGGGCCAAGCCGAGCCGCTCGGCCCCGACCAGGAAGCCCCGGGGGTGGGGCTTGAAGCGATTCACCCCGGGGTCGGTGGCGGCCAGCGTCACATCGAAGAGGTCCCGCACGCCGAGGGCCTCCAGCTTGCGGTCCGGGTCGTAGTCGGAGAACACCCCGAGCCGCTTGCCCGACGCCTTCAGGTCCAGCAAGACCTCCCTCATTCCCGGCCAGGCCGCCGCCTGGAGGAAGGGCAGCGGGCGATCGAACATCCACTCCTGGACGAGCTCCCGAAGGCCCTCCGGAGACACACCGAGCCGATCCGCAGGCACCGTGTATTGGACCTCCGCGAGGGCTTCGCCGTCGGCGCTGAAGTCCCTGAGGCCCTCGCGGGCGGAGCGGAACTCCTTCAGCTGCCCCATGAGCCGGGGGAAAGCGAAGGGGTGGGTGGCTCCCCAGCGCAGGAGCTCGAAGAGCATCCGGCGCCTCATCGGCGCGAGGCGGTAGAGGGTTCCGTCGAGGTCGAACAGGACAGCCTTGGCGGATCGAACGGGGTTCGTCATCTGGCTTCGAGGGGCTGAAGCTCGGGGTGCCGACGGAACCAGACCCACGCATAGCCGACGTGGACCAGGCTCCAGAGGCAGGTGACGGTGAGCCCGATCGCGACGCCGATGGTCGGGAGCCACCATGCGAACAGGGCGACCTGGGCGGTGTTGACCGCCAGACCCAGGATCGAGAGCCGGATCGCCACGCCCATCTGATCGGTGACGAGATAGAACAC
>CAZEFP010000547.1:0-2937 GCA_964511565.1 uncultured Planctomycetaceae bacterium | reverse complement strand
GAGGGCGAGGGTCAGCGCGCCGACCGAGACCTCCAGCCGCTCGTCGAAGGTGCGGTCGACCTCGGGGTAGCGGAAGTCAGGATCCTCGACGCCGAGGCGCTCGTCGACCTTCGCCTTGCCCGCGAGGATTCGCGCGCGGGGCCCGGCCTCCTTCTCCGCGACGACGCGCGGGGCGAGGACCTCGGCGCCTGGGAACGCGTCCCAACCGCGGATGTGGTCGTGGTGGCTGTGGGTGAGGACGACCGTGGTGACGGTCCGCCCGCCGGCCTCGAGGGCCGCGCGGAAGGCCTCGACCTCGCCCGGGGTGATCCCCGGGTCCACGGCGCAGGCCTCGTCCCCCGAGACCACGCCGATGGTGTTGTAGCCCCACAGGCTGCAGCGCTGGACCACCAGGCCGTCCGCCGCGGGAGCGGTGTCCACGAGGAGGGTCATACGTCGAAGATGTCCTCGTCGTCGCCCGCCTCGTCGTCGTCGTCGGGGAGCTCCCACGCGTCGCGGACGGCGTCGAGCACGTGCCGCTTGATCTCGAGCGGGTCCAGACGGCTCCAGCCGAGGGCCTTGCCCGCGTGCTCGGCGTAGAGGTGGAGGTGCTCGTTCCCGAACCACAGCTCGGGCGTGGCGCCCCCCTGGGGCTGGTGCCGCCAGAGGAGACCGTCCTCCCGTTGGCCCTCCAGGTCATTCAGTCTCGAGGCGAGGGCCGCGAGGTCGGGCCGGCCGGAGGCCGGGCGGGAGACGATGTCGAAGAAGGAGCGGGTCCCCACGACGAACCGCGCGGAGGTCCCCTCCGGTCCGGCCCCCATGAGCAGGGCGCGGTCGTGCCGGCCAGAGCCCAGGAAGGCGTGGCGGCCGGGATCGAAGGGGGAGGGGCTCGCGCCGGCGAGGGTGGCGCTCCAGACGCCGAGGTCCATGTAGACCAGATCGTCGAAGTGCGCGCTCTCCAGCGCCTCGCGGTCCGCATGCAGGCGGTCGAGGTGCGGCTGCCAGCGCGCGGACTCGGCCTCCTCGTCGTCGAGCATGGACGCCAGGAGGTCGAGCGCCGCGACCACCAGGCCGCCCCGGTCGCCGGTCCACCGGCGGCCGAGGTCCTGAAGGGCCATGTCCACCGCGAAGGCCCGGTCGGAGCGCACCTCGAAGAGATCCCCCGAGGCGGCGACCTCGTTGAGCAACTCGCGGTGGGGGCGGCAGACCTCCGGCCGGCTCAGCGCGAGCAGAGCGCAGATGCCGTCGGTGTCGTAGTGGTTCAGCACCAGGGCCTCGCAGCCGCTGGTGAGCTCCTCGCGCCGAGCTTCATCGAGGTCCAGGAAGGCGAAGGCGATCTCCGTGGAGAGGTCCCGTCGCAGGTCCTTCGGCGTGCGGTTGCCCGGCCAATGCGCCAGGTGTAGGCCGCCGGTGGGCGCGGAGCCGAAGGAGCCGTCCACCATCACCACGGAGCGGCCCTCGACCTCGGTGGGGCCGGCGGCGAAGCGGATCGGGAGCATCGGGGGCTCGCTCAGGGGCGGCTGCCGTCGCCGCCCTTCTTCTCCCCTTTCTTCTTCTGGCGCTCGAGCGAGGCCTTGAGGAGCTTGCGGTTGTTCCGGGCGTCGCGCAGGGCGATCTTCACGATCTCCTCCTCTCCCTCTGCGAACTCACCCTTGGCCTGCATCTCGAGGGCGAGCTTCTCGGCCTCGTCGTACATGGCGATGGCCAGCTCCGGGTTGCGCTGCAGACCGTAGTGGAGGATCACCGCGCCGTCGTTGAGGTACTGCGGCTTGCGGTCGAGCTCGAGGGCCTTCTGGTAGGCCTCCCAGGCGCGCTCGTAGTACTCGGAGGGGGACTTCTTGGTGTCCTTGGCCTTCGTGCGCCTGACGAAGTCCCCGGCGTCCCGGCTCATGAGGCCGACATCGTTCCAGAGCAGCGGGTCGGTCCGGTCGGCGATGAGTCGAACCTCGGCGAGGTCGGCCGCGGCGATGAACTTCTGGGAGTCCCAGAGGCGGAAGAGCAGGCGTCCGGGGTACGCCTTGTTCTGGGCGCTGGAGTTCACCATCTGGGCGAAGCTCGCGGGGTCGGCCTCGGCGTAGCGGCGGAACGCCTGCCCCGACTCCTCGTCGTGCTCCTTGCCCCGGAAGTACTGGCTGAGGGCGATGTACCAGTTGGCGTTGGAGTAGGCGGGGAACTTCGCGACCGCCCGCTCGAAGGAGGCGATGGCGGGCTCGTAGCGGCCGAGCGAGTACTGGCCGTAGCCGAGCCACCAGAGCAGGCCAGCGTCCGAGCTGATGTTCTTGCCCCAGCGCTTCTCGAACTGGGCGGCGCCGGCCTTCAGCGCGTCCACGAAGGGGGCCACCGTCCCCTCCGGGTCGGCGAGGCTGCCGAGCAGCTGGCCGAAGTCGACCTGGGTCGGGTCCCAGCCCATGGCCGTCGCGTAGGCCTCGGCGGCCTCGGCCTTCTTCTCGAGGAAGAGCAGCCCCACGCCGAGCTGGAGGTGGACGTCCGCCTGCTGGGGGGCGAGCTCCTTGGAGCTGCCCATGGCCTTCGCCGCCTCCCTCGCGTCGCGGACACCCTGCTCGATGGCCCGGACGCCCGCAGGGCGCGTTGCCTCGTCGGCCATCAGCCCCGCGCCCCGGGCGATGCGGATCTTGGCGGCGAGTCCGAGGGTCTCGCTGTCGCGCGACATCTCGAGGGCTCGGTCGATGGCGGAGGAGGCGGTCTCCATGTCGCCCATCCAGCGCGAGGACGCGGCGAGGCGGAACCACCCGTCGGGGTACTGGTCCCCGTCGCTGGCCATGACGTCCTTCAGATAGGCGGCGGCCTCCTGGTACGCCCCGCCGGCCTGGGGGCTGCCCTGGAGCTCGAGGCGGCGGCCGAACTCGTAGCGCGCCACCCCGATGAGGTACTGCACGCCGACCCCGCCGCGGCCCTCGGACTCGAGCTCGATGACCCGCTCGAAAGCGGCGTCGAGCT
>CAZEFP010000546.1:0-2945 GCA_964511565.1 uncultured Planctomycetaceae bacterium | reverse complement strand
ACACCCTCGACGTGGTGGACGAGGCCGGAGTCCCCCAGCGCAAGGACGGACAGAGCGCGTTCTACGCCCGGGCCCGACCGGTGGGTGAGACGCGGAAGCTGGCGGTGGAGCGGTTCTCCTACGGTCAGCTGATCGGGAGCAGCCGGGCCGAGGAGCCCATCGCCGCCGTGGACGGTAGCCTGGCTCTGCTCGGTCTGATCGCCGCCCACCACTTCCCCGAGGGGCCGAGCTTCGTGTTGGAGTTCGACGGCGGCGTCATGGAGCCTGCGGTGGATCGCATGAACCTCACCGTGGACCCTCGCCTGCACCGAATCGACCTGGCCAGCCAGCGCTCCATCAGCACCTTCGGCGTGGACGCCAACAGCGACGTCCTCTTCGTCGCCCGCGCCACCACGCGCGGCCGCGTGAACGGGGATCCGATCGGTCCGGCGCGAGCCGAAGGCGACCCGGTCTACCCCCTGGCGAGCGCCCGTGCCTACGTCGGAGACCCGGCCACCTGGATGGAGGACGCGACCCCTCAGGCCGCGTCCGCCCCCGTTCCCAAAGAGGGCGAGAAGTGAACGGGGCCCACGAGCCCGTGGGCCAACGGGTGGCCTCCCCGCTCAATCGCGGGGTCCCCGTGGCCTCGCCCGGGGAGTTTGGCCCGCTGCGCCTCGGCGAAGGCCGCGTGGGGGCGGCGGGTGTGCTGAACGTCTGGCCCCCGGTGATCCTCGCGCCGATGGCGGGGGTGACCAACCTAGCCTTCCGGTCTCTGTGTCGGGAGTACGGCGCGGGTCTCTACGTGTCGGAGATGATCACGGCCCGGGGCTACCTGATGGGGAACCGCCTCACGGCCCTGCTGGCGTCGTCCTCCCCGGACGAGAAGCCGCGCTCGGTGCAGGTCTACGGCGCGGACCCGGTGGACCTCGGCGAGATGGTCCGCAGCCTCGTGGACGAGGGAGTGGACCACCTGGACATCAACATGGGCTGCCCCGTTCCCAAGGTGACCCGCGCGGGCGGGGGGAGCGCCATCCCCTGCAAGCCACGGCTCCTCGCGCGCCTCGTGCGGGCCATGGTCCAGAACGCCGGTGACGTCCCGGTCACGGTCAAGATGCGCAAGGGCATCCACGATCGGCTGCTGACCTTCGAGGAGGCCGGCAGGGCCGCAGAGGGGGAGGGCGCCTCTGCGGTGGGGCTCCACGCTCGAACGGCGGCCGAGCTCTACTCCGGCGAGGCCGACTGGGAGGCCATCGGCCGCCTGGTGGAGGTGCTGGACGTGCCGGTCCTTGGCAACGGCGACATCTGGGAGTCCTTCGACGCCCTGCGCATGATGCGGAGCACCGGCTGCGCCGGCGTCATCGTCGGGCGCGGCTGCCTCGGGCGGCCCTGGCTCTTCGGTGAACTCGCCCAGGTGTTCGACGGCGTCGAGCCCGAGGCCCCGCCGACCTTCGGTCAGATCGTCGAGATCATGCTGGACCACGGTCAACGCCTGGTGGATCTGTTCGGGGAGACCGTCGGCGTGCGGCAGATGCGCACGTGGACCGCGTGGTACACCAAGGGCTTCCGCGGCTCCGCGTCGGTGCGCGGTCGACTCATGCGCATCGAGAGCCTGGAGGACATCCGCACCACCGTGGCCGACCTCGACCCCGAGGAGCCCTTCCCGGTGACGGCGCTCCGCGCGATGCGGGCGAAGGGCTCCAAGGTGCAAACCGTGAAGCTGCCCGAGGGCTATCTGGACGAGCTGGACGACGACACGCCCCCCAAGGGTCCGCGCACCCTCGAGGAGATCGAGGCCTGGGAGAAGGCGCTCAATGGGGGCTGAAGCCGGAACCGCGGATGTCCTGGTGCTGGGGGCAGGGGCCGCCGGGCTGTGGTGCGCCGAGGTGGCGGCCCGCGGCGGCAGGGAGGTGGTGGTCCTGGAGAAGGTCTCCCGGACGGGAACCAAGGTCCTGGCCAGCGGCGGCACCCGGTGCAACATCACGACCACCCTCGGCCCCGAGGAGGCGGCGCGCCTGTTCGGCCCCAAGGGCGAGCGCTTCGTCCGTTCGGGCTTTCGCAGCCTGCCGCCCTCGGCGGTGCGGGAGCGATTCGAGGGGTGGGGGGTGCCCACCGAGGTGGCGCCCCTGGAGAAGATCTTCCCCGCCTCAGGGAACGCCAAGGACGTCAGGGATGCCCTGGAGGGGGCGGCGCGAGGCGCGGGCGCCGAGGTCCAGCTGGAGGCCGGCGCCCGGTCCATCGAGCGCGACGGAGGCCTGTGGGTGGTGCGCACCGAGGACGATCGCGCGTGGCGCGCGTCGGCCCTGGTGGTGGCGGTGGGGGGCAAGAGCTATCCGAAGACGGGCACCACAGGGGACGGATACCCCTGGCTCGAGGCCCTCGGACTGGAGGTCGTGGAGCCCGTGCCCGCCCTGGTCCCGCTCACCTCTCCCGAGTCCTGGGTCCACGCCCTGACGGGGATCGCGTGGCAAGGGGGCGAGGCTCGGCTCGAGGATCACGATGGCCGGGTGCTCCAGCGGCGTCGGCGGCCCCTGATGTTCACCCACCGCGGCGTCTCGGGCCCGGCCGCCATGGATCTCTCGCATCATGTGGCCCGTGCCCAGCCGGAGTCCGGGGCCCTCCGCCTGAAGCTCGACTTCTTCCCGGACCTCGACCGTGAGGAACTCCGGGGCGCGCTGGTGGCCTCGGCGGGCCTCCCGGGTGCACCGCGGCTCCAGCGGGCCCTCGGCTCCATGGAGACCGGGCCCATGCCGCGCCGGCTTTTCGATGCGGTGGCGGAGAGCGCCTCCCTGCCCGGAGACGTCACGGTGAACGCCCTCGATCGCCAGATGCGTCACGCCCTCGTGGAGGCGATGAAGGGGCTCTCGGTGCCGGTGCAGGGCACCGTGGGATGGGATCACGCCGAGGTGACCGCGGGGGGCCTGGCGCTGCGGGGGGTGAAACCCCGGACCATGGCGGTGAACCGCTGC
>CAZEFP010000545.1:0-2965 GCA_964511565.1 uncultured Planctomycetaceae bacterium | reverse complement strand
TCCGCGTCCGGGACGTCGAACTCCACGAAGTAGGGCGGACCCAGGGCCAGCCGGCGCGGTCTCGCGGCGGGGAGGCGGTGCATCCGGGCCCGCACGAGGTGGGCCCAGATCCCGTCCGCCTCGGATCGCGAGCACTCGATGCGTCGGGTGCGCCAACCAGGCGCCGGGCCGTCGCCCACCTCCAGGGCCCGCACGGTCCGCGGGCGGCCCTCCGCCACGGCGGTCAGGGAGCTCGTTCGCCGCCAGACCTTGACCCTCCGCGCCACGTCCTCGCGCTGCTTCTCCATCGCGCGGCGCTCGACGAAGGCGGGGTCGGGGGCGGGGAACGTGGCGGAGCGGGCACGGAGGTAGGCGCGGAAGGCGAGCGCGCGGAAGGGGCGCGTGCTCAGGTCGCGGAAGCGCGCGCAGGCGAGCACGAGGGTGCGTTCGAAGCCGGCCGCGGTCGGCTCGACGAAGCGGGAGCGAGCGAGATCCACGAGCCACAGATCCCCGCCGCCGTCCACCAGCACGTTCTGCGCGTGCGGGTCGGGGTGCTGCAAGCCCGAGGTCTCGACCGCGGCCAGCAGGTGCCCGATCGCGCGCGCGAGGTGCCGGGCACGGGCGCGCCCTCCGCGGCCCCCCGGATGCGGGCGTCCGACGGGGTCGAGCTCCTGGGTCATCTCGTCCAGGGTGCGGGCGTCGGGAATCCACTGGAGGCGGAGGACCCAGGAAGCCCCATTGCGCTCGAGCCCGCGCACGGCCGGGACGGGGAGGCCTCTTCGCGCGGCTTCCCCGAGCGCCCTGGCCTCGGAGCGGGCGCGACGGCCGTCCCGTAGCCGCCCGAGCCCCGGCGCGTGGAAGTGCTTGGAGAGGGTGACCTCGCCGCCTACGCCGCGGTCGAGCCGCACCGTCCGCTTGACGTTGGTCTTCAGCTCCTCGCTACGCATGGTGGGGGCGGCCCCGGTGGGGTTTCTTGCTGGACGGCGGGCAAGGGTCCTTGGGGCTCCGGGCGGACCCGCCGGAGCGGACCGTGGCTCGATGGCCACCGGAGTCTACGACACGACGCACGCTGAGCCCTGGTGGCTGGGGAACTCGCGGCCCCCGGCGGCTACACTCCGCCGACCCGAGCCCGCGGAAGCCGGCCGGAGACCGAAGCGACGTGACCCTCAAGCTCCACACCTACATCCTCCGGCAGCTGCTCGTCGCGTTCTTGTTCGCCGTCGGAGCGCTGCTCTTCGTTGCGCTCCCGGGCATCGCGGTGAACACCGTCCACAAGCTCCCGAACGTGGACGCCGGGATCCTGCTGAGGTTCCTGCCCATCGTCCTGCAGTCCCTGGCGCCCTACGTGCTGCCCCTGTGCTTCATGCTCAGCACGGTCGCGGTCTTCGGGCGACTTGCGGCGGACAAGGAGTGGATCGGGATCCACATGGCCGGGATCCACCCGCTCAAGACCCTGGCGGCGCCGGCCCTGCTGGCGGGCCTCCTCGGGCTGCTCACCTTCTGGATGGTCTCCAACGAGCTCCCTCAGCTCAAGAAGCGCCAGAAGCGGTTCATGGTCGACGCCACGGCCTCCGTCGTGGAGAACCTCCAGCCGGGCCGGACGAGCCTCCAGATCGGGGACTTCTTGCTGAAGGCGGGGGCCCGCGAGGACGGGACGTTCTACAACGCCTACATCCGCTACCTCGACGAGGACGAGGAGGAGCGGCGCCTGATGGACGCCTTCGCAGGGGCGGTGGACCTCTGGATCGACGGCGACTTCCTGCACTTCAAGGCCTACGACTTCGAGCTCTTCGATCCGGAGAGCAAGGTGGACAAGTGGTCGGAGGAGTTCGAGGCGCAGATCAACCTCGCCGGGCGGGTGGAGCGCAAGGAGCAGAGCTACCAGCGAGCGAAGTACCTGGTCTCCTCCGAGATCAGGCGGCGGCTGGCGAGCGGTGAAGTGGAGCCAGGGCGTGAGCGCGAGTACCGCTTCATGCTCCATTACCGGGCGACCATGTTCGCGATCTACTACCTCTTCCTGCTCCTCGGGGCGTCCACAGGGCTGCTCATGCGGCGGGGGACCCAGCTCGGCGCGCTCGCGGTCTCAGCGGGCTATGGGATCCTCTACTACGTGTTGAACATGCGGCTCGGCAAGGAGCTGGGACAGTCCTCCGATCTCCCCCCGTGGCTAGGTGCCTGGCTCACCACCATCGTGGGGGGCGGGATCGCCATCTTCCTCGTGCGGAGGGCCCTCAAGCGATGAGCGCAACGACCAAGAGTCCCCCTCGGAACACGGGCCTCTCGACCCGCCGGCTGGCCCTGGGTTGCCGGCTCGACCGGTACGTCGCGTCGCACTTCCTCCGGTCCTACCTGCTCGCCATGCTGCTGATGACCGGCCTCTTCATGGTCATCGACATGGCGTCGAACCTCGACGACTACCTCGAGCGTTGGGAGGACGGGTCCAGCGCGCCGGCCTCGGTCCTCTTCATCTACTACGGGCTCAATCTGCCCTACCTGTTCCTCCAGGTGGCGCCCTTCATCACGCTGCTCGCGGGGATGTTCACGGTGGCCAAGCTCCTCAAGGCTCGCGAGGTGACGGCGGTCCTCGGGGCGGGCATCAGCGCGCGGCGGATGCTGCTGCCGGTCTTCCTGGCGGGGCTCCTCCTGGCGGTGGGCATGTTCTTCCTGCGGGAGGCCGTGGGTCTGGGCATCGCGCGGGACCGTGACGCGGCCCGCGACGTGCTCGTGGAGCATCGCTTCGAGGAGCACTACGAGGACGTCGCGGTCATCGAGGACTCTGGCAGCCTCGTGTTCCTCAACGAGTTCATCCCGCGCCCTTCGGACGGGACCCCTCCCCGGATCGAGCGCCTCACGGCCATCCGGCGCACGTCGGGCCAGATGGGCTCTGGCCGGTACGTCCGCGTGGACGCCGACCGGGCGGTCTGGAACGGCTCCGGGTGGGACCTCGAGGGTGGCGTCCGCGCGACCATCGATCCCGACGGAGAGG
>CAZEFP010000544.1:0-2967 GCA_964511565.1 uncultured Planctomycetaceae bacterium | reverse complement strand
ACGGGGCCACCTGCGGAGCGCCCTGCCTGGCGGGGAACGACGATGCCTGCGCCATGAGCACGGGCGCCAACTGGGCCTCGGAGGTCACCGTCCCCCTGACGGCTGGGCAGAGCTACCTCGTGCAGGTCGAGGCCTGGGGTCCGGGTGGCGTCGGCATCTTCGACCTCACGGCCGCGAGCTTCACGACCCCCTCGAACGACTCCTGCGCCACGGCGCAGCAGCTGGCGGGTCCTGGCCCGTGGTCGTTCGACACCACGGCGGCCACCACGAGCGGCTTCAGCTCGGGGAGCACCGTCACCTGCTCGACGGGGTCGCTGAGCATGGGACCGGACCTGTTCTTCCAGTGGACGGCCACCGCCCCGGGCGACTACCAGTTCGACACCTGCGGCAGCACCTTCGACACGAAGCTGGCGGTCCATGCGGGCACCGGATGCGCCGTGGCCTGTGCGGGCTACAACGACAACGGGCTCTGCGGCGCCTTCAACAGCGAGGTGGTCCTCATGGGTGTGAGCCCCGGGGACACCTTCTTGGTGCAGGTCGGAGGCTTCCTGGGGGCCACCGGTCCTGGCATCCTCAGCATCGGCCCCTGGAGCACCCCCTGCGCGGCATACGGTGACGATGTCTACGAGGAGAATGACTCCTGCGCGACCCCCGCGGCCATCGGGGATGGCCTCTACCCGGGCCTGACGGTCTCGAAGACCGACCTGGATGTGTACTCGCTGACGGTCCCCGCAGGAGGCACCCTCGACATCAGCTGCGACCACGACCTGCTGCTCGTGGACATCGACCTCTTCCTCTACGAGCAGCTCGGCGGCGCCTGCAACGATGACCCGACCGTCGATCCCTTCAACACGGGAGAGCTCGCTGCGGGCTGGACGAGCTCGAACCCCGAGCTGCTGACCTGGACGAACAACTCGGGGTCCGACATGGACTGCCTGCTGCGCGTGAGCGTGTGGCCCAACTCCGGGGGCGACTGCGGCGAGTACGACCTGCAGCTCACGGGGACAGGCCAGAGCGGCTTCCCCCGGTTCTGCACGCCGGCCCTCCCGAACTCGAGCGGCGCAGCCGTGTCCCTGGGGAGCTCGGACCTCTCGGGGCCTGGCGTGCTGCACATCGAGGCCCAGGGGGGTCCGGCGGATCAGTTCGGGATGGTGCTCGTCTCGGCCGGGTTCCTGGATCCAGGCGTGCCGATCAGCCAGGGCGAGCTGTGCCTGACGCCCCCCATCGGACGCTACGGCAGCAGCGCGGGGCCGGGCCTCAACTCCATCGGGCGCTTCGACGCGGCGGGGGTCCTGCAGAACCTGTTCGGGACCTCGACAGCGGGCAGCGGATTCGACGTGCCAGCTGTCCTCCCGACGCCGCCTGGTGGCATCGTGCTCCCCGGGACCACCTGGAACTTCCAGGTTTGGTACCGCGACGGGGGTGCTTCGAACTTCTCCGACGGGCTGTCTGTCACCTTCTGAAGGGGGCCGGAGGGCGCGAGGAAACGGCCCTCTGGAGCTCCCAGCAGGGGTGGAGTTGTGCCCCAGAAGGGGACAGGGCAAGCTAGGGGCCTTCCCTTCCTGGCCCACCCCCATGAAAGCAATCTCCTACACCCTACCCCTCCTGCTGGCACTCGCCGGCACTGGAATCGCCCAGGGCGACGACTGCTCCGCCCCGCTGCCGGTGGCCCTCGGCTCGAACCCGCAAGACCTGACCGGCTTCACCGACTCCTTCTACTACGACGGCACCTGCGTGGGCCGTGACGGGTTCGAGGACATCTGGTTCGTCTTCACGGCGACCACGAACGACATCCACCGCTTCCAGACCTGCGGGAGCGACATCGACACGACGCTGCGCATCTTCGACGGCACGGCCTGCGGCGGGGTCTGCATCGCGGGCAACGACGACGCCTGCCCCATGAGCAATGGCACCAACTGGGCCTCGGACGTCGCCACCTCCCTCGTAGCCGGCCAGAGCTACCTCATCCAGATCGAGACCTGGGACCCCGGCGTGGTCGGGATCTTCGACCTCCAGATCTCGAGCTTCCCCGCCCCGCCGAACGACACCTGTGGCACGCCCCAGGTCCTGACCGGCGCGGGCCCCTGGTCCTTCGACACGACCGGCGCCTCGGCCAGTGGTTTCAGCTCCGGCAGCTCGGTGACCTGCGGCACCGGCGCCCTGACCATGGGCTCCGACCTGTTCTACGAGTGGACTGCGCCGGCTGCGGGCGACTATCAGTTCGACACCTGCGGCAGCTCCTACGACACGAAGCTGACCATCCACGCCGGCTCCGCCTGCGCGGCTGTCTGTGCCGGCTACAACGATGACGGTCCCTGCGGCGCCCTGAACAGCGAGGTTGTCGTGACCGGCGTCAACGCCGGAGACGTCTTCCTCGTGCAGGTTGGCGGGTTCGGCAACGCGGCCGGCCCGGGCACCCTCAACATCGCGACCTGGGTCGATCCCTGCCTGTCGTTCGGCGATGACGCCTACGAGGACAACGACACCTGCAGCACCGGCGCGGCGCTTGGTGACGGGCTCTACCCGGAGCTGACGATCTCCAAGACGGACCTGGACCTCTACACCTTCACGGTCCCTGATGGCGGCACGGTGGACATCACCTGCTACCACGACATCGCGGCAATCGACATCGACATGTTCCTGTACGACGTGTCGTTCGGGGCCTGCAACGACGACCCCACGGCCGACCCGATCAACGGCGGCGAGCTCGCGAGCGGCTGGACCAGCGCGGCTCCCGAGTTCCTGACCTGGCAGAACGGCACCGGAGCGGATGTGGACTGCGTGCTGCGGGTCAGCGTCTGGCCGACCTTCGCGGGCGACTGCGGTGAGTACGACCTCGAGATCACGGGGACGGGCCAGAGCGGCCCCGCCCTGTTCTGTGATCCGGCCAACACCAACTCCTCCGGCAACTCGGTGACCCTCGCCAACTCGGACATGTCCGGCGCCGGGATCTTCCACATCGAGGCC
>CAZEFP010000543.1:0-2968 GCA_964511565.1 uncultured Planctomycetaceae bacterium | reverse complement strand
CTCGAACTCGGCGCTCCGGTGGTCCTGGAGCCAGGGTTCACGCTGCGGGAGGGGCCCGAGACCGAGGCTGGACTGGACCACCTCGCGCCCGACTACGGGATCCGAGGCGAGCACGCGCCCGGCTTCGCCGCCGAGTACGTCTGCCTTCCGACCCGCTACCTCACGCCGATCCCCGCGACGCTGGACCTGGCGGAGGCCGCCGCCCTCCCGCTCGTCTTCCTGACCGCATGGGGGATGCTGGTGACCCGGGCGGAGGCTCGACCCACCGAGAACGTGCTCGTCATCGGGGCGGCCTCCGGGGTGGGCTCCGCCGCGATCCAGCTGGCGCGAAGCCTGGGCTGCCGGGTGGCGGCCACCGCCGGCACCGAGGCGAAGCGTGAACTGGGACGCTCCCTGGGCGCGGAGGAGGTGTTCGACCACCGGGACCCCCAGTGGGGCCGGGCCGCCAAGGCCTTCGCCCCGGGCGGCTTCGACGTCGTCGTCGAGCACGTCGGGCCCGCCACGTGGGACAGCTCCATGCGGCTCCTCGCGCGCCGCGGCCGGCTGGTCACCTGCGGCGGCACCACCGGCCCGAAGGTGAGCGTGACGCTCCCGCACCTTTTCATGAAGAACCAGTCTGTGCTGGGCTCCACCATGGGCCCACGTTCAGCGCTCCCCGAGATCCTCTCGGGCGTCGAACGCGGGGAGCTGAGGCCGGTCCTTGACCGTTCCCTGCCCATCGAGTCCGTCCAAATCGCCCATCAGCTGCTCGAGGACCGCGAGGTCATCGGCAAGCTCGTCCTGACCTTCTGATTCGCCCCAGCGACCCCATGTCTGATCAAGATCCCGCCGCCTCCATCCAGCGCGCCGCCGTCCTCGGCGCCGGCACGATGGGACACGGCATCGCCCAGGTGCTCGCCATGAGCGGCATCGAGACCTGCCTCTTCGACATCTCCGAGGAGGCGGTCGCCGACGGCCTCGCCAAGATCGCGGGGAACCTCGACAAGGGGGTGGCTCGCGGGAAGGTGAGCGAGGAGGACAAGGCGGGCGCGGTCGCCCGCCTCTCCGGCGCGGTGGACCTCGAGCGCGCCATCGAGGGGGTTCAGGTCGTCGTCGAGGCGGTGCCGGAGCGGATGGACCTCAAGCGGGACCTCTTCGGCAGGCTCGGGGCCGCGCTCGGCCCGGACGTGCTGCTCGCGACGAACACCTCCTCGCTCTCGATCACCGAGATCGCCGACGCGACGGAGCACCCCGAGCGCGTGGTGGGGATGCACTTCTTCAACCCGGTCCACATCATGAAGCTCGTCGAGGTGGTCCGGACCGAGCGCTCCTCCGAGGAGGCGGCCGAGACGGCGATCGCCCTCGCTAGGCGCATGGGCAAGGACCCCATCGACGTGCGGGACGCGCCGGGGTTCGCCTCGTCGAGGCTGGGCATCGCCATCGGCATGGAGGCCATCCGGATGGTGGAGGAGAAGGTGGCCAGCGCCGAGGACATCGACAAGGCGATGGTGCTGGGCTACGGCTTCCCCATGGGACCACTCAAGCTGACGGACCTCGTCGGTCTCGACGTGCGCCTCGCCATCGCCGAGTACCTCTCCGGAGAACTCGGAGACCGCTTCGCACCGCCCGCGCTGCTGCGGGAGATGGTGGAGCGAGGAGAGCTCGGCAAGAAGTCGGGCAAGGGCTTCTACGACTGGGAGGTGACCCGTGGCTAAGGGAGGCGGTCCGCCCCGATGGATGTTCGTGACCGGCTGCGGGTGCCTGCTGCCGGGTTTCCTGCTTGTGGCCACCATCGCGTGGTCCATGCAGCTGTTCGGGCAGCTCATCAACAAGAGCGAGGCCTGGCGCGGCCTCGCGGAGCTCATCACCTACGACGACTCCGCCCGCGGGACACCCACGGGGGAGGAGGACAACCCGAACACGCCCGTGGACGAGTCCCGGGAGCCGGGGGACTTCGAGCTCCTGCTCGGGGGGGACATTCCGTTCTCCGGCGGCGTCGAGGCGTACTGGTTCGGTCGTTCCGTTCCGGGCCCGGAGCAGCGTGACCGGAGCTACGGGGAGGACGCCATGAGCGTGACGTTCCTCAAGCTCCCCTCGGATCAGTCCGAGGCCGCCACCGCTGCGGCCCCCGGCACACCGACCCACGAGGACATGACGGTGCCGGTCCAGGGAGTCACGCTCCGCGGACGCCGCCTGCCCGAGATGGTCAGCGACGAGATCTACTTCCAGATCTCCGGTCTCGAGGAGGTCCGGGGGGCCGGCGCCGCCGTCTGGCTGCGCGAGCGCTTCCTCGTCCCGGAGGAGGACGACGAGGAGTTCGACCTCATCGTCTTCTTCCAGCGGCCTGGCTCGAGCCAGCCCGTCACTGACGCGGACATCGTGGAGTTCCTCGAACCGTTCCACGTGGCGGAGCTCAGGGTGGACGAACCCGATGAAGGCGCCCCCGCGGAGGACGAGGGACGTTGAGCGACCCGCCGGAAGGAGGCGCATGGCCCGGCGGAGCCCCCGAGGTCGCCGGAGGCGGTGAGGACCGCGCATCGGCCCTGCGGGTCGTCGCGGTCGCGCTGCTCCTCCTGATCCTCGCCGCGGCGGGCGGGCTGCTGGTCCGTCCCTGGGAGACGACCATCGAGCCCGAGGGGTTCCTCTCCGAGGTGTTCGCCGGCGTGGATGAGCCGCTCCCCGGCGGGCTGGTCCTCGACGACGCGCGACGGCTGCCTACGGGGGAGCGCCTCGTGCGCTACGCGGCGGCGGAGTCGGAGGGGGTCGTGGAGCTCACGATCGTCGAGGTCCCAGCGTCGAAGGGCGAGCAGGTACTGAAGGACCAGCTGACCGGCCTCCGCTTCGAGTCCGAGGGCATGGGCGGTGGCGAGCGCGGAGCGGTGGCGTTCGAGCGGCGGGTGCTGTCTCTGACACATGGTGTGCTGCGTGTGGCAGGACCACTGCATGGAGCAGCTCGCAGCTTGCGACCTTGGTCTGCACCGCACCCCAC
>CAZEFP010000542.1:0-2971 GCA_964511565.1 uncultured Planctomycetaceae bacterium | reverse complement strand
TGCGGCGTGTCCGCATGGTGCTGGCCGCCCTCGGCTTCGACGTCACGGTGTCCACGGACGTCGAGCCGGAGGAGCTCCTGGGTCGAGAGGCCCGGGTGAGGATCGCCACCCAGGAGTCCAGGCGAGAGAGCGACGGTCGGCTCCTGCGGCGAAGCCGCGTGGCGTACGACGGCTGGGAGGCGGTCCGCGCGGAGCGTGAGGACGCGGGACTCCTGGTGTGAGGCCGCTGGCCCGTGGGGAACGGCCCCGGGGGGCTTTACACCGGGAGGCACGGGCGTGAAGCTCCAGGGGTGACCGAGTCCAAGCAACACGACGAGGCCGCCATCGCGCGGGCCCTCGAGGCGGCCCGCGCGGTCAAGGAGGCGGCGCACGCGCCCTACTCTCGCTTCCGGGTGGGGGCGGCGGTGCTCGACGCGGATGGCGCCCTCTTCAGCGGCTGCAACGTGGAGAGCGCGAGCTTCGGTCTGACCCTGTGTGCGGAGCGCAACGCCCTCTCCACCAGGGTGGCGGAGCTCGGGTTGGCGGGTGCCGCCGGGGGCGGCGGCCCCGCGGGCTCGCCCGTCGTCGTCGTGGCCATCCGGACGGACGCGGATACTCCCACGGCACCTTGCGGCGCCTGTCGCCAGTGGCTCGCGGAGTTCGCACCTGGCGCGACCGTGGTGGCAGAGGCCGCGGACGGGACCACCGCGCGGTGGTCCGTGGACGAGCTGCTGCCGGACGCCTTCCGGGGTGATCAGCTCGCCGACTGAGCGGCGGGGAATCACCGCGGAGCGGACACCGCCGACCTCCCTGTGCGTCTTCCCTGTATGGGGAAGAAGGACGAGCGGGCCGATGGCCTGGGGGGCCAGGGACCGTCGAGACCCCGGGCCGAGGCGGACGGCCGGGACCGGGCGAGCCGCGCTGTCGGGGGCGCTCCCTGGGTCGACCGCCGGGTTCTCCTTCACGCCCTTCTCCGGGGCGGCGGCGGCGGGGTCGGAGGGGTGGCGGCCTTCCTGGCCATGGTCGTGGGCTCCTGCATGGACTCTGCCCCCTCCGTGCGGGACACTCTCGGCCATGGAACGGCGACGGCAGCAGGCGGGGCGCTCGGGTGCTTCGACGGGTACGGGGCTCGACGGGCGCGGACGGCGGCCCCTTCGGATTCTGGCGGGGTCTCGCCTCGACCTCAGCGCTCCGGCGCTCCCGGACGCCAAGGGGAGGACCCGGTGACCCCGGCCCCGTCCAAGGGTGACCAGCCCACCGAGCGCCTCGAGTGGCTGCGCGGGGAGATCCTCCGGCACGACCAGCTCTACTACAACGAGGGGCGCATCGAGATCTCGGACGCGGAGTACGACGCGCTCTTCCGTGAGCTCAAGGAACTGGAAGGCCAGCACCCCGAGCTCATCACCCCCGATAGCCCCACCCAGCGAGTGGGGGCCCCGCTGCCCGAGGGGGACAGCTTCGAGAAGGTCCGGCACGCGGTCTCGATGCTGTCCATCGAGAGCCTGCGCAGCGCGGAGGAGGCGCGGGATTTCGCCGCCAAGGTGCACCGCTTCCTCGGACTCGAGGAGGGAGTGGAGCTCGCCTGGCACGTGGAGCCCAAGTTCGACGGCGTCTCGGCGGCGCTCATCTACCGGGACGGGGTCCTCGTCCAGGGGCTGACCCGGGGGGACGGCACGACGGGCGAGGACATCACCGCCAACCTGCGGACGGTGCGAGACGTGCCGGTGACCCTCGGCCTCGCTGCGCCCCCTGCGCTGCTCGAGGTCCGTGGGGAGGTGCTCATCGCGCGGGACCGCTTCGACCGGTTCAACGTGTACCGCGAGGAGCGCGGGCAGCCCACCCTCGCGAACGCCCGCAACGCCACCGCCGGTGCCCTGCGCCGCAGCGACCCCTCCGAGGTGCGTCGCTACCCGCTGGAGTTCCACCCCTACACCATCGTGCGCTGCGAGGGAGCGGACCTCCCCGCGTCCCACGCGGCCCGGCTCGCTCTGCTGACCGACTGGGGCTTCTCGCCGCCGACCGAGGACGCCACGGTGCAGGGGATCGACGGCTGCCTCGAGTACCACGCCTCCATGGAGGCGCGGCGCGACGAGATCCCCTTCGAGATGGACGGGATCGTCGCCAAGCTCGACGACGTGGAGCTTCGGGATCGTCTGGGGAGTACCGCCCGGGCGACCAAGTGGCAGTACGCCCACAAGTTCGCGCCGGTGGAGGCCACCACGATCCTCCGGGCGATCGAGATCCAGGTGGGGGTCAACGGTCGCCTCACCCCGCGGGCCCACGTGGACCCCGTCGAGGTGCTCGGGGTCACCGTCCGGCACGCGACCCTGCACAACGAGGACTACGTGCTGACCATGGGGGCCAGGCCTGGCGATCGGGTGCTGGTGAAGCGCGCGGGGGACGTGATCCCGCAGATCACCGGGGTCTCGAAGGAGGGCCCTGAGGAGGCGCCTTTCGGCTGGACAGACTCGATTCCAGAGAGCCTCCTCGACGGGGAGGGCCGCCGCCGCGCCGGGGTCATCGTGGACCACCGGGAGGCGTTCGCGATGCCGGAGGCGTGCCCCGCTTGCGGCGCAGAGGTCGTCCGCGAGGGCAAGTACGTGCGCTGCCCCAACGTCTACGGCTGCCGCCCGCAGGTCATCGGGCGGACCGTGCACATGGCCGGACGGAGCGGGTTCGAGATCGACTCCCTGGGCGAGAAGATGATCGTCCAACTCTTCGACGCCGAGCTGCTGGTGTCTCCGGCGGGGCTCTTCGCCCTGAGGGAGGTGGCGGATGAGGACCTGGTGGCCCTCGATCGCTGGGGGCAGAAGTCCGTGGACAATCTCAAGCGAGAGCTCAACGAGGCGCGCAAGGCGCCCCTGGAGCGGTTCCTGGCGGCTCTGTCCATCCCGGAGGTGGGCGGCGCTACGGCGCGACTCCTGGCCCGTCACTTCCACGAGCTGGGCCAGGTCCAGGGCGCCGTCAGGCAGGCTCTCGACCTCGGCGCCAT
>CAZEFP010000541.1:0-2972 GCA_964511565.1 uncultured Planctomycetaceae bacterium | reverse complement strand
CGTGAATCCCCTGCAGCGCGAGCCGGTAGGGCATGTCGGCGTAGCGGTCGGGCACCTTCTCGAACGCGCCGGAGAACCGTCCCCGGTAGTCATCGACGAGGGCGAGGAGCGCGGGGCTCGCGCCGACGCGGCTCGAGGACTGAGAGAGGTGGCCGAAGAGCTCGGTGACCTCGGCGCGGTAGCGCTCGACAACGACCTCGAGCTGGCGTGCGAGCGTGGCGCGAATGGTGTCGGCGCCCACGTTGGGGTTGCCGTCCATGTCCCCCCCGACCCAGCTCCCGAATCTCACTAGCGGGCGCTCGAGGACGAGCGGTCGCCCGTAGGCCTCCTCGAAGCCGCGCTGGATCTCCGCGTGCAAGGCCGGGACCACCCGGTAGATCACGTCCGTCAGGTAGAAGAGCACGTGCTCCAGCTCCTCGCCCACGGTCGGCTTGTCCTGAAGCTGCTCGTCGGTCTGCCACGCGGTCGCGATGTCGAGCTCGACCTGCTGCCTCGCGGTGGCGATCTCCTCGGGGGTCATGGTCCCCTGGTGGAAGCGCTCCACGAGCACCCTCGCGATGCGCTGCTCCTTGCGGAGGATCGTCCGGCGCACGGCTTCGGTGGGGTGGGCCGTGAAGACGGGCTCCACCAGGAGCCCGTCCAGGGCCTCCTCGACCTCCCCAGCCTCCACGCCCGCTGCGGCGAGGGACTTCAGGACCGCGCGGACGCCTCCGGGCTGCGGCTCCCCGTTCCGGAGCCGGTCGACTCGCCGGCGGATGCGGTGGACCCGCTCGGCCATGTTCACGAGGCCGAAGTAGGCGGAGAAGGCACGGACGACCTCGTGGCCCAGGTCGTCGTCGAGACCGTCGAGGAGCTTGATCAGCTGCGCCTCGGCCTCCTGGCTGCCGCGTCGGCGGCGCCGTGCCAGCAGGCGGGCACCCTCCACGGCGGGGAAGAGCTCCTCGTCGCCGAGCTCCCGCAGGAGCCGTCCGAGGAGCTGGCCCAGCCAGCCCACGTCACGGCGCAGGGGGAGGTCCTTGGGCTCGAAGAAGACGCCGCCCTCCGGGGCCGCGTCGAGGGGGGCTTCGGGGTGGCTCACCGGCGCACCTGACCGGGGCCCACGGCCTCCAGAAGTTCTTCGGCGGCGGACACGAGCTGTTCGGGCGTGATGCGCGTCATGCAGCGATGGTCGATGGGACAGACCTGGTGGTTGCAGGGCCGGCAGTGCACGTCCGCCATGAGGACGCGCTGCCGCTTGAGGTGGTGTCGCGTGTGGGCGTCGGCGATGGGGCCGACCGCCACGACGACGGGGAGTCCGAGGGCCACGGCCATGCTCCGCGGCCCGGTGTCGTTGGAGACTACCAGCTGGGACCTCTCCAGCAGCGCGGCCAGCTCGCACAGATCGAGCACGGGTTGGGCGACCGAGAGCACCGGGTGCCGGGCGAGTCGGACGACCTCCTCGGCGAGCGCCTCCTCCCCGGGCCCCGGCGCGATGACCGCGCGCCACCCGTGGCGCTCGAAGAGCGCGTCGCAGGAGGCGGCGAAGTGTTCAGGGGGCCACATCTTCGAGGAGCCGAAGGCCGCGCCGACCACGACGGTGACCAGGGGGGTGTCGGGGCTCACCCCCTCCGCGGTGAGGCGAGTCTCCACCGCGCTTCGTGCCGCAGCGGGGACCTCGAGGTCCATGTGGGACCCGTCGTCCTCCAGGCCGAGGGCGCGGGTGACGCGCAGGTACCGCTCGACCATGGAGAACGCGAGGGGCACCCCGCCCGAGCCCATCGGCCGCGGCAGGCGGTGGGTGAGCATGGCGCGCCGCAGGAGGCCGCGGCCGTAGCCTGCACGGACGGGGATGCGCGCGAGGAAGGCCGGGAGGGCGGCGCGCTCCGACTCCCCCAGGAGGACGGCCCAGTCGAAGCGGCCCCGGGCCAGGTGGCGACCGTGGCGGACCAGGTCGGCCGGGCGCCGGCCGGGATCGGGGATGAACCCGTCGACGGTGTCCAGCGCGGTGACCATGTCTCGCTGGAAGGCCCGACCCTCGACGATGATCTCGGCCCCGGGGTGCCCAGCCCTCAGCGCCCTCAGCGCGGGCGTGCACATGACCACGTCCCCGACCCAGCTGGGGAGGCGGACGTAGATCCGGGACGGGGTCGGCAGCGCAGCGGGCATCGGCCGGGATTGTCCGCCCGGGTGGCCAGCGGCGTCGAGCCCCAAGGCCGGGATCCCGGGCTCGGGGAGCTCCTAGAGGAAGTAGTCGGCGTTCTCCGCGCCGACCTCCACGGGGTCTCTGCCGTCCTTCACCATGCCCTCGATCCACCAGTTCACGTCGTGGTACAGGCAGGTGACGTGGCGGCACTCGTGGCTCGCGTCGAAGCCGTCGAGCAGCCCCGCGACCGCCTCGCCCGTGGCGGCGGCGTTGGCCTCGCTGGCGTAGGCCGGCTTGTCCCCGACGCGGGCCTTGTCCACGCCGCGGTGGGCGGGGCAGTTGTAGACCCCCAGGGGGGTCAGGACCTGCCGCAGGGCCTGCATGTGGCAGGTGGCGGGCTGCCTGGTGGACTGCCGCCAGGAGCCGTCCTCGAGCATCCTGAGGTTGACGCTCTCGTAGACGTCGAAGGACTCGCTCGCGAACTCCTTGGCCTTCTCCACCTCGCCCCGGATGCGGACCGCGACCTCCTGCTCGGCCTCGGCGGCCTTCGTGGGGTCCATGACCTCCGCGCCGTCCTCCTGGCGCTCGAGGATCGGCTTGAACGAGATGTAGTCGAACCCCGCGTTGGCGGCGCGCTCCGCGGCGAGGACGATCTCGTGGATGTTCTCGTGGAGCGGGTTCTCGTCGCGGGTCGCGCCCTGCCAGACGATGATGTAGCTGAAGCCCAGGCGAGGCGCGGGGTTGGCGGCCTTGATGCGCGGGACCCACTCGCAGATGGCGTCCAGGGTGACCTTGCTGGAGGTCGGCTTGTGCATGGCGGCGAAGAGCTCGTTGGAGCCGGAGTCCAGGG
>CAZEFP010000540.1:0-2977 GCA_964511565.1 uncultured Planctomycetaceae bacterium | reverse complement strand
CCCCGCCCCCGAGGCCTTGCGCAGCAGGACGGTGAACATGGGCACCGAATTGGTGCTGTTGGTGTAGATCAGCGAGGAGCCGTAGCCGAGGAGGCCCTGGCGCTCTGCCTCGACGCCGATGTCGAAGCCCGAGATGTCCTGCAGCCAGACGATGGGGATCCCGTCCGCGTCGCAGGCGCGGCTGAAGGCCGCGACCTTGGCGATCCCCTCGCGATAGAGGATGCCCGCCGGCTTCTGGCCGTCCCTGCCATCGGGGTCATCGATGAGCCCCTGTCGGTTGGCGACGAAGCCCATGTAGAGCCCGTTCACCCGACCCACGCCGACGATCATCTCGCGGCCCCGGTCGGGCAGCACCTCCCAGAACAGGCTGCGGTCCACCAGGCGGGCGATGACCTCGTCGGCCGCATAGGTCATGCGGTGATCGGGGGGGAAGATCCCATCCAGCTCGTGGTCGGGGAAGTGGGGGAGCCCGGCGTCCGCGCCGTGGCGGTAGTAGTCCGCGGCGCTGCTGCCGAGCTTGCCGACCTCCTCCCTGATGACCGTGATCGCCGCGGTGTCGTCGGGGACGCGAACGTCGGCGCAGCCGGACTGGTGGACGTGCACCTCGGGCCCGCCGATGTCGAGGCTCGAGAGGTGCTGGCTCTTGGCGCCCTTGATGAGGGCGGCGCCCGCGATGACCATGTAGGCCTGTTCGGTCATCACCACCCGGTCAGAGATGATCGGCATGTAGCCGCCGCCGGCGATGCAGTCTCCGAAGACGCCCGCGATCTGCGGGACCCCGCTCGCGGCGAGCTCCGCGTTCTTCTTGAAGATGTGCCCCGCGCCCGTGGCCCCGGGGAAGGACCTGGACTGCTCGGGGAGGAAGAGGCCGGAGCAGTCCACGAGGTAGATGACGGGGATGCTGAGCCTGAGGGCCATCTCCTGGGCTCGTTCGATCTTCTCCGGCGTCTTCGGCCACCAGGATCCAGAGGCCACCGTGTTGTCGTTGGCGATGACCATGCACCAGCGGCCATCGACCCTGCAGAAGGCCGTGACCACGCCCGCGGCCGGGCTCTCCAGCTTGCCGAACTTGACCCCGTGGTTGGCGAACGTGCCGACCTCCCGGACGGGGGAGTCCTCGTCACGTAGCGCCTCCACGCGCTCCCGTGCGGTGAGCTTGCCCTTCTGGTGAACGCGCCCGACGTACTTCTCGCCCCAGCCGCCGCACACCTCGGCGCGTCGCTCCTCGAGCAGCGCGTTCTTCTCGGCCATGGCCTCCCGGTGCCGCTGGTAGCTGGACTCGTCGAGGAAGGCGTCCCTTGGACGCCCGATGGGGGTGAGGGGGACGTGTGCCATCGTCGATCAGGCGGGCCAGCCGGGGATGGAGCGGGTGTCGTAGTCGCCGCTCGTGAACTCGTCGCTGCCGAGCACCGCGAGGTGCAGCGGGATCGTGGTGGAGACGCCGCTGATCCGCGCGCCACCGAGGGTGCGCTTCATGGTCTCGATCGCCTGGGGGCGGTCCGCGGCGTGCACGATCACCTTCGCGATGAGGGAGTCGTAGTAGGGCGGCACCTCGGCGCCCTCCCGCACGTGGGTGTCCACCCGCACCCTGCCGGGGCCGAGGTCGAGCGGGATGGAGAACTCATCCAGGGTGCCCGGGGTGGGCCGGAATCCGTCCGAGGGGTCCTCGGCGTTGATCCGGCACTCGATGGAGTGCCCCTCGAGGGAGACGCCGTCCTGGGTGAAGCCCACGGCGCCCCCCGCCGCGATGCGCAGCTGCTCGCGGACGATGTCGATGCCCGTGACCATCTCCGTCACCGGGTGCTCCACCTGCAGGCGGGTGTTCATCTCCATGAAGCTCAGCCGCCCGGTGTCCGGAGCCGCGAGGAACTCGATCGTCCCTGCGCCCACGTAGCCGATGGCCTCGGCGGCCTGCGCCGCTCGCGCGCCGAGCTCGGCGCGCTCCTCCTCGGAGAGCGCGGGGGAGGGGCTCTCCTCGATGAGCTTCTGGTGATTGCGCTGCACGGAGCAGTCGCGCTCGAAGAGGTGGACCGCGCGGCCGAAGCGGTCGCCGATGACCTGGACCTCGATGTGCCGCCCCCCGGTCACGAACTTCTCGAGGAACAGCGCGCCGTTGCCGAACGCCGCCGTCGCCTCCGCCCGCGCGGACGGGAAGGCCTCCCGGACCTCGGCCTCGGTGCGGCAGATCCGCATGCCGCGTCCCCCGCCCCCGGCGTCGGCCTTGAGGATGACCGGGTAGCCCACCTCCTCCGCGACCCGAACGGCCTCCTCCACGTCGGTCAGCAGACCGTCGCTTCCCGGGGTGAGGTCGAGGCCGGCGGCGCGCATGGCGACCTTGCTCGGCCACTTCAGGCCCATGCGCTCCATGGTCGAGGGGGCCGGGCCGATGAAGGTCAGCCCGTTCTGCTCGCACAGCGCGGCGAAGCGCGCGTTCTCGGCGAGGAAGCCCCACCCCGGGTGCACCGCTGCGCAGCCGGTCTGCCGTGCGGCCTGGACGATGGCGGACATGCGCAGGTAGCTCTCCGCCGGCGCGGGACCGCCGACGCAGACCACCTCGTCGAACTCCTCCGTCCACGGTGCCCCTTGATCGGCAGAGGACACGATGCCGACAGCGCGGACTCCGGCGTCTCGGGCGGCCCGCGCGATGCGCACGGCGACCTCTCCGCGGTTCGCGACGAGTAGGCTCCTGAACATGGGGCGGAGGGTAGCAGCTTGAGGAGGCGGGAGGCGACAATACAGGCCCGCCATGCTGCTCCGGCTCGCCCGCATTCACCCGGCCCTCGGGCTCCTGTTCCTGTGCCCAGGTCTCGCCCTCGCGAGTCCGGCTTCCCTGTCCCTGCCCGCGACCCCGGCGCAGCTTGCCCAGGGTGATCTCGGGCGGCTCGTCTCGGAGCTCGGGTCGGACCAGCTGCGGGTGCGGGACCTGGCCCAGCAGGAGCTCGCGGGCCGCTTGCTCGAGCCGGAGTCGGGGGCGGCG
>CAZEFP010000539.1:0-2985 GCA_964511565.1 uncultured Planctomycetaceae bacterium | reverse complement strand
CAGGACGACCTGGTGCGCTGGTTCCTCGACCTCGCCGGCGAGCACGGCATGACGTTCTGGTTCGGCACCTACGACTCCGGCGACCACTGGATGAAGGGGGAGCACGCCGAGGAGGTCGAGGTCAACCGCGCCTTCACCGAGGAGTTCGTGGCGCGCTACGGGGACCACGAGGCCTTCGGCGGCTGGTACATCAGCCACGAGATCGACGCCTTCGACGAGTCGGTCATGCGCGTCTACGAGGACCTCGCCGCGCACCTCAAGGGGCTGCGGGACCTGCCGATCCTGATCTCTCCGTACCCCCGCGGCGCCAAGCAGTTCGACCGGCCCTTCACCCTCGAGGAGCACGCGGAGCACTGGGGCCGGATCTTCGACCGCATCCAGGGGCTCGTGGACGTCGTCGCCTTCCAGGACGGCCAGGTGGAGTTCTCCGAGCTCCCCGGCTACCTCGCCACCAACGCGCAGCTCGCCCGCGAGCGCGGGATCACCTGCTGGTCCAACGTGGAGAGCTTCGACCGGGACGTGCACATCAAGTTCCCGCCCATCGCCTGGCCCAAGCTGCGCTACAAGATCGAGGCGGCCCGCGCGGCGGGCGTCGACAAGCTCATCACCTTCGAGTACAGCCACTTCATGAGCCCGAACTCCATGTTCCCGTCGGCCCACGGGCTGCACCGGCTCTACACGGAGTGGCAGCGCGGCCTCGAGGGCGCCTGACCGCACCCGCCAACGGACGGAAGATCCCGTGACGCAAGCCACCCCTGACCCCGAGCCCTGGCGGCGCCGGATCGCCGACGACCTGTGGGGGAGCGTCGTTCCCTTCTGGCTCGAGCACTCCCTGGACCGCGAGCACGGCGGGTACCTGAACCAGCTCGACCGGGACGGCTCCTGCTTCGGGGACGACAAGCACGTGTGGCTCCAGGGCCGCCAGGTGTGGATGTTCTCGAAGCTCTTCCTGGACCGCGGAGACGAGCGGTACCTCGAGGCAGCGCGCCTCGGAGCGGAGTTCCTGGCCCGCCACGCGGTGGGACCGGACGGGCGCGCGTTCTTTCAGCTCCGTCGCGACGGCGCCCCGGTGAAGCTCCAGCGGAAGATCTTCTCCGAGTGCTTCCTGGTCATGGCCTACGCCGAGTACGCCCGGGCGAGCGGGGACGGGGGCTACCGCGCGCGGGCGCTCGAGCTCTTCGACCGCGTCCTCGCCCTCGTGGACGACCCGTCGCCCCTCGGCCGCCCGGTCCTCTCCGGCGCGCGGCCGGCGCGGGACCTCGCGGTCCCGATGATCCTGCTCAACCTCGTGGCGGAGCTGCGGGGGGAGCCGGGGTCGGCGACCTTCGACGACCGGGCCGACTACGACGCCATCGAGCGCCGCTGCGTGGCCGACGTGCTCCTGCACTTCGACCGCGAGCGCGGGATCGTGCGCGAGCAGGTGGGCCCGGACGGCACGCCGATCGACGCGCCCGAGGGGCGCCTCCTGAACCCCGGCCACGTGATCGAGGCGGGCTGGTTCATGGCGGAGCACGCCGCGCGGGTGGGGGACGCGGCGCTGGAGGCCGACGCCTTCGCGATGATGGAGGGGGCGCTCGATCTGGGCTGGGACACCGAGCACGGCGGGCTCTACTACTTCCTCGACGCGGACGGCCACAGCCCGACCCAGCTCGAGTGGTCCCTGAAGCTCTGGTGGCCCCACTGCGAGGCGATGATCGGGACGCTGATCGCGTGGCGGCGCACCGGCGAGGCGCGCTGGTGGGCGCGCTTCGAGGAGGTGGCGGGCTGGGCCATGGACCGCTTCCCCGACCCCGAGCACGGGGAGTGGTTCGGCTACCTCACCCGGGAGGGCGAGGTCTCCCAGCGCTTCAAGGCCGGCCCCTACAAGGGCTGCTTCCACGTGCCCCGGGCGCTGTGGATGTGCGAGCGGCTGCTCGCCGCCCCCGCGGGCTGATCACTGGCGCTCGGCGCGGCGGTCGATCAGGGCCTCCACCGCCAGCACCTCGCCCAGGGGGGCGCGCAGCAGCTCCGTGGCGCGCCCGGCGCCGAGGCGCTTGGCGCCGACGGACCGCCAGCGCGGCGCCGCAGGCTCGGCGCCTTCGGCGCTCGGGGCGCGCTCCTTCACCCAGATGGAGTACAGCCCCTGCACCGCCGGCGTCGCGGTCCAGGAGCCCTCGCCGTCCACCTCGACCTCCGCGGCCACCAGGGCCGGCGGCCGCCAGGACGTGGACTCCCGCCAGGGGAGCCGCGCCTGCTCCCGGTAGGGGCCCGCGCGGAGGTCCTTGCCCCGCGCTCCCTCCTCGCGCACGAGGCCCTTCTCGTAGAACCACACCTCTCCGGCGAAGCCGCGGGCGCGGTTGGCGGCGATGGAGCCGACGGCGAGCTCCTCGGAGATGAAGTAGTCCCGGAAGCTCGACAGCACCCCGGGGGAGACGAGGTCGCGGCGGCGGCCCAGCCACTCGATGGCCAGGGTCGCGTCGGCCATGGAGTGGTAGCCCGCGAGGTCGCGGGTGTAGAGCTGGGGGTGCAGGGCGTCCACGAGCCCGCGCTCGACCCAGGTTCTCTGGTCCTGCAGGTAGTCGCGCAGCGCCCAGCTCGGGGCGCCGGGCGCCATGGAGAACACGAGGTCCGGGCTGAGCTCCTTCACGGCGTCCCGCAGCTCCGCCAGGTAGTCCGTGAGCCGGTCGGCGCGCCACTGGGTCCAGGCTGCGTCGTGGATGTCCTGGGGCGGTTCCGAGCCGGTGCGCTGGCGGTAGAGGAGCGTCGTCGCCTTGTCGTAGCCCGCCTCGGCCGGGAGCGCCGGCAGCCGGTCGTCCCCCTGCACCCCGTCCACGTCGTAGCGGGTGGCGCACTCCACCACGAGGTCCGTGAGGAAGTCCTGGGGGCCCTCGGCCAGGGAGTTCATCCAGGCGAAGCCGTTCTTCACCACCGGCTCGCCGTCGCGGCCGATGGCCGCCCACTCGGGGTGGGTCACCAGCGCCTTGCCGGGGAACGTCTCGTGGCCCG
>CAZEFP010000538.1:0-3004 GCA_964511565.1 uncultured Planctomycetaceae bacterium | reverse complement strand
CCCCTTTCTTTTTTGCAGGTTCGATGTCCCCGCGGCCCAACGATTCGTTTTTGAACGCTCTGACCTGGCCGGGGCTGCCCGCGCGACCCCTCGTCCTGAGCGGTTTCCGAGCACCCATTCGACGGCGTCCCAGACCCTCGCGGGGTATCTTCCCGGTCGCGCTGCGCTCCCCGCCGCGGCCCCCGCATCGAACGGGGGCCGCCGGACGCAGCGACCCTCGACCCCCCAAGCATGAACCGACAGCACTTCCTCCTCGTGGCCTCGCTCAGCGCGGCCTTCGTGGGATGCGCCGACGGAGTGGAAGAAGAGGCCGCGCACGCGGTCTACAGCCCCTCCACCGGCAACATCCCTGGCCCGAACGACCTGCTCTACTCAGGCAGCCAGGACGCCACCCTGAACATCCCGGTCGCGGATCCCTCCGATCTGTCGGATCCGCAGGTGGCCATCAACACGCTCGAGGGCTGGTCCACCGTGGCCCCCTTCAACCTCGGGTTCAGCGATGAGGTGGAGGCCTCCTCCGCCATTCCCGGGGAGACCCTGCGCATCTTCGAGGTGACCGTGGACACGACCGCGGCCCCGGTCGGCGGACCCGTCACCGGGATCGTGGGCGAGGTGACGGCGTTCGAGGTGGGCTACGCGCCCGGCGACTCGAGCGAGTCCACCCTCCAGATCCTGCCCACCCAGCCGCTGAAGCCGAACACCGTCTACATGGTGGTCGCCACGACCGGGATCCGCGATGACGACGGCCGCCGCATCGTGCGCGACCTCGAGTACAACATCTTCGCCGCGGACGGGATCTTCTACGATCCGACCTCGCCGGACTTCGATCCGGCGGACGCCTCGGCGGCCCAGCTCGAGTTCCTGATCGAGTCCATGCTCTTCGCGGCCACTGGCGCGGGCATCGACCGCTCCGAGGTCGTGGTCAGCTACACCTTCACGACCCAGAGCATCGGACTCGGCGCCGGAAGCAGCGCGGCCATCGCGCTGGGCGCGGAGGCCGCCATCGTCGGTCAGCTCCAGGCGGCTGCGGACGCGGGCCTGTCCCCGGTGAACCCCGCTGCACAGGGCTGGGTGGGCCCCGAGGTCGATCTGGCCTCGTGGACCCTCGCCGACAACGGGCCGTTCTTCGATACTGGGGTCGACACGACCTTCGGCCTCGCCAGCGTGTTCGTGGGCTCGATGGATGTGCCCTACTACTCCGATCCCCTTGGCCCCCTCAACCCGACGGGTGAGGAGCCCTGGGCGGCGCGCTTCGGCTGGCCGAACCTGGATGCCCAAGGCGCCTTCGCTGGCTTCACCTTCAACCTGACCCAGTTCAACCCGCTGCCCCAGGTGCGCTCGACCGAGCGGATCCCGGTGCTCGTGACGATCCCGAACGACGCCCCTGGCGGGGCGCCGATCGCGGTGGAGTCCCAGGCGGTCACCTACTTCCAGCACGGCATTGGCGGCAACCGGGCCTCGCTGCTCGGGATCGCGGACGCCCTGGCCTCCGCGGGTCGGATCGGCATCGCCATCGACCTCCCGATGCACGGGATCGAGGCCTCGGACCTGACCTTCGGCGCGCTGAGCACGGGGAACGACCCCACCACGCCCAGCGGCACCCTCAAGGAGCGCCTGCTCGGCGTTTCCGCCGACCAGTCGACGCTGGCCTTCATCAACCTGACCTCGCTCACCGTGGCTCTGTCGAACACGCAGCAGGCCGTGGCGGACCTCACCGCTCTGCGCCTGACGGCGCCGGCCTTCGACTTCGACGGCGATGGGGACGCGGATGTGAACCCCGCCGACACGAGCTTCATCGGCCTGTCCCTCGGCGGCATCGTGGGCACCACCGCGCTCGCCATCCACGCGCAGGCCGGCGTCCCCGCCATCCCGGCGACCCTTGCGGCACCGGGCGGCGGCATCGCCTACCTGCTGCAGGGCTCGGCGAGCTTCGGACCCTTCGTGGACGGGCTGCTGGCCCAGCAGGGCGTCGAGCCAGGCACGGCCTCCTACGACAGCTTCTACTTCGCTGCGCAGACCGTCGTCGATGGGGTTGACCCCATCAACTTCTCGGCCCTGCTCGGCGCCTCCGACTATCCGGTCCACCTGATCGAGGTCGTGGGCAACGGCGTGGACAACCCGCCCGACACCGTCGTCCCCAACTCGGCCGCCGGATCGCCCCTGGCGGGCACGGATCCGATGATCGCCGCGATGGGCCTGGAGCAGCACTCGTTCGGGACCCTGACGACCGATCCCCCGGGCGGCCCTGTGCAGGCCTATGTCGCCTTCACCGAGGGCAACCACGGCAGCCTGGTCTTCCCGGGTAGCGACCCGACCGCGGCCGACCTGGCCGCCTTCACCGAGATGCAGACCCAGACGGTCGGCTTCGCCGCAAGCGGCGGGACCGCTCTTGTCATCACCGACGACACCGTCGTCCAGCAGTGAGGAGCTCAGCCATGAACCGACTCATCCTTCCCGCGCTCCTGGCGCTCCTTGCCTCCTGCTCGACCCTCGAGTCCACGATCGGGCACCTGCCCTTCCACCAGGAGGACCTCAACGATCCCTGGACCTCGGTCCAGGCCGGCGACACCTCGCTCGGCTTCTCCAGCGGCTGGGCCTTCTACGGCGCAGAGGTGGAGGCCGAGGGCACCGGCGGCGTCCTGGCGGGCGACACCGGTACCGATGAGGTCACCTTGACGCCCCGCTACGGCGGCGCGCTCAAGCTGAACCACTACATCACTGACGACTTCTCCCTCGGGCTCATCTACGAGCACCGCAACTTCGAGGTCGACCCGGTGGCGCCGCTCTCGGCGACCCTGGAGGCGAAGCCCTTCAGCACCAACCACTTCCTGCTGTCCTCGCGCTACTGGGCGGCCCCGATGGGCAACCAGAAGCGCTGGCGCCCGTTCGTGGGCCTCGATGTGGGCTACATCCCCGAGGTGGACTTCGGCTCCGTCGCCGTTCAGTACCCGGCCTCGGCGCCCTGGGCGAACGAGAGCGTCAACATTGTGGGCTCGGACTACTG
>CAZEFP010000537.1:0-3005 GCA_964511565.1 uncultured Planctomycetaceae bacterium | reverse complement strand
TGGGTCGCTCGACACTCCTCCTCTCGAGCCTCCTTGCCCTGGCCCTGCTGCCCCTCACGGAGGCAGCCGGTCTTCAGGGCGGCGGCAACCGCACCCGCCGCAGCGTCCCTGGCGCGGGTGCCCCCGGCGGCGGAGCCGCGGGACCCGGGCAGGTTGGACCCGGAACACTCCAGGTCCCCCTCAGCCAGATCGAGGTGCCCCTGCCCCCCGATCTCGACACCTATGTGAAGGACATGGACGCAGCGGTCCGCCTCGGCAAGGCGTTCTTCTGGGATGTCCAGGTGGGCTCCGACAGCCTCGTGGCCTGCGCGACCTGCCACTAAAACGGGGGCGCTGATGTCCGCGTGAAGTCGCAGCTCGCGCCGGGATGCGACGACCTGTGGGACATGCTGGCGAGCGGAGCCAGCGGCCCCAACAGCACGGTCACCTCGGAGGACTTCCCCTTCCACCTCCTGGCGGACCTGAACGACATGGACTCGCGCGTCCTGCGCAGCTCCAACGACGCCCTGACCAGCGCCGGTGTCCCTCAGCGCGTGTTCCAGGATGTCACTCCCGGTGAGGGCGTCGAGGCGGGGTTCGTGGTGCCGGACCCCATCTTCAACGTGGGCGGGCTCAACACGGACCGCATGGAGCCCCGCAACGCTCCGACCGTGATCAACGCGGTCTTCAACCACCGGCAGTTCTGGGACGGCCGTGCGGACTTCAACTTCAACGGCGTCAACATCTGGGGCGACCGGGACCCGAACGCTCGCGTCCTGCGCACCCAGCCCTCGGGCGCCGTGGACTATGTCCAGATCAGCATCGAGAAGGCCTCGCTCGCCTCCCAGGCGGTGGGCCCGCCCCTCTCCGGCTTCGAGATGAGCTGGGCCGGCAAGAGCTTCAAGAAGCTCGGCCGCAAGATGCTCGCCGCCGAGCCCCTCAAGCTGCAGGAGGTCGACCCGACCGACATGCACCTGGGCGGCCTGTCCGCGATGCCCGACCGGGGCCTGACCCCGGGCCTCACCTATGAGGCCATGATCCAGGAGGCCTTCGTCGACGAGTGGTGGAACGGCAGCGGCACCTTCGCCGGCCACACCATGATGGAGCACAACTTCTCGCTCTACTGGGGCCTCGCGATCCTCTGCTACGAGGCCCAGCTGGTCTCCGACCAGAGCCCCTACGACCTCTACGAGGCCGGGGACGAGGATGCCCTCACCGAGCAGGAGAAGCGCGGCATGAACCGCTTCTTCTCGGGCGGCGCGGCCTGCGCCGACTGCCACTACGGCACCGAATTCGCCGGCGGCACCTGGAGCCAGATCATGGACCCCCTGGGCAACAACGGCGAGGCCGTGGAGCGCATGGGCATGCTTCTGAGCGGCCAGAACGCCGAGCTCGGCCTGACCACCGTCCCGGGCCCCGTGGATCCCACGGTGATCGAGGACCTCCCCTACTGGTACCTGGGCTTCGATCCCCGCGGCATGACCATGGAGATCCTGCGCCCTGACACCGGCCAGGTGATGGCCTACGGCCCGGTCCCCGGCGGCGGAGGCTGCCTCGAGACCGAGGTCGAGGGGACCCTGATGGACGGTCCCGGCGCCCCCACCGCGCCGATCGATCCCCTGGAGCCCGACCCGGCCGGCGAGTACGAGCTGACGGTGACGACCCTTGGCCAGACCCTGCCCGACGGCACCTGCGGCGTGCGCCTGCACCTGAATGTGCACATCGTCGAGGATGCGGACACCCCCGGCGGATCCTACCCGGTGCTGCTGAACGGCACCCAGATCGGCACGCTCGAGCTCCCCGTGTCGGCCCCGAAGGCCGTCTACGACGTGGGCTACTACAACATCGGCGTGCGGCCGACCTCCGAGGACGAGGGCCAGGGCCGGGATGGTCCGTTCGGTCCCCTGTCCATCACCAAGCGCCTGCAGCAGGGCGACCCGACCGTTGCCCACCTGGATCTCGCGGACCCCGTGCGACCGGACGAGTACGCCGCCGTGAACGGCGCCTACCGCGCGAGCTCCCTGCGCAACATCTCCCTCACGGGCCCCTACATGCACAACGGCTCGATGTCCTCCCTCGAGCAGGTGGTGCAGTTCTACGCCCGCGGTGCGGACTTCGGGCACACCAACATCGCCGACCTCTCTCCCGAGGTGCTCGGCGTCGGCGCCCTGCGCAACGACCCCGAGGAGCAGGCCGCAATGGTTGCCTTCATGGCGAACGGCCTCCTGGATCCCCGCGTGGCGAACAGCTCGGACGTGTTCTCGCACCCCTCCCTGCCGATCAAGGTCGGCTTCCTCGGGGACGAGTTCCAAGTCATCGACAACGGCGAGGGCGAGGCCACGCCGGAGGTCCTCGAGATTCCGGCCACGGGCATGGCCGGTGGTGACGAGTCGCCCGAGTTCCTCGACCTCCTGGAGGCCAGCCTCCTCGCGACCCTCTCGGGCTCCGAGCACACCGGAGTGAACGAGGACCTGCTCGTGGTCGAGGAGAGCGGCAACATCGGCTGCGGCCTCCTGGGCCGCCGCAACGACAGCGATCGCGTCGCCCGGGTGTGGCTCGGCAACCGACCCAGCGCCACGGTCACCATCCCGGTCTCCGTGAGCGGGACGGGCGTGGAGCTTAAGGACGGCGTGACCCAGCTGGTGTTCACCTCCTCCAACTGGTTCCACCCCCAGGAGCTGCGCATCGTCGCGGTCCAAGACCATGTGGTGGACGGCACCGAGATCGCCAGCGTCGTCTTCGGCGCCGCGAGCAGCGCGGACCCGAACTACAACGGCCGCGTCCTCCCGGGCTACGACTTCGAGGTGCTGGACACCAGCAACCAGGTGGACGTGCTCTATGTGGATGTCAACGCGACGGACCCGTTCGAGAACGGAACGGAGGACTACCCCTTCCACTCGATCGCGAACGCTCTCGGCTGCAACGACCTCTCGGTCACCCTGCAGCTCGCGCCGGGCACCTACTACGAGGATGTCTTCATCCAGAACCGGGATGTCGACCTGATCGCTCCGGAGGGCGCGACCCTG
>CAZEFP010000536.1:0-3005 GCA_964511565.1 uncultured Planctomycetaceae bacterium | reverse complement strand
AGCTTCAAGACGCTAGCCACCGCCTTGAAGAGCGCTGAGCTCATCGGTGCGCTCCAGGGAGAGGGCCCCTTCACGGTCTTCGCGCCCACCGACGCCGCCTTCGCCCAGCTGCCGAAGGGCACGGTGGAGTCCCTCCTCGAGGAGAAGAACCGCGGCGCCCTGACCGGCATCCTGACCTACCACGTGGTCGCCGGTGACGTGCGTTCCAAGCAGATCGTCAAGGACAAGCTCACCACCGCCACCACGCTCAACGGCCAGCGCCTCGACATCGCGATCGACGAGGGCACCGTGACCATCGACGGCGCGACCGTCGTGACCGCGGACATCGTCTGCTCGAACGGCGTGATTCACGTCATCGACACCGTCATGCTGCCGGAGTCCAAGAACCTCGCCGAGGTCGCGACCGGCGCGGGGTCCTTCGGGACGCTCCTCGCCGCCGCCAAGGCCGCCGGCCTGGTGGGCGCCCTGACCGAGGGGGGCCCCTTCACGGTCTTCGCCCCCACGGACGAGGCCTTCGCCAAGCTGCCCGAGGGCACCGTGGCCACGCTCCTGAAGCCTGAGAACAAGGCGCGCCTCGCCGCGATCCTCAAGCATCACATCGTCTCCGGGCGTGTCTATGCCGACCAGGCCGCCAAGCTCGACAAGGCGCCCACGATCGGCGGCACCGAGCTCGCCATCGCGATCAACAAGGACGGCGCGAAGATCGGGAACGCGAACATCGTCGCGACGGACGTGGAGGCCTCGAACGGCGTCATCCACGTGATCGACGCCGTTCTGCTCCCCTGATCAGGGAGTCCTCGCCAGATGGCCGGCGCTCCTCGGAGCGCCGGCCATTTTTTTTGACCGGACTTCGCCAGGCCCGCATCCAGTCCGGGATGAGGCCCGAAATGTGTCACGTAAGGAGTAACGAACTGGCTGGGGTCCAGCGCCCACCGTCCGATGGACGGCGGTTGTAGACACCAGGCATGTCCCCGGGAAGGGACCTAGGCGCCGGATCTCAGTAGAGGTACGGCGCCTCTTCTGTAGGGATTGAGCTGCGCCGCCTGCTGCGGTTCGTTGTCTCACTCGGCTTCCGTGCCACACACCGCCAGCCTGCCGCCGCCGGGGTTCCGTGGTCCCGCCCCGGCTCCACGGTGGAGCGCCGCGCAGATCAGGCGGCCGGTGTCACTCCTCGGCCCGCAGGGTCATGCCACCGGATTGGCGTAGCTCGAGCCGGTACCGCTGGCCTGCCCGAGCCTCCACCGAGGGCGCCTCCGCCTGGATCGCACGGACCCCCACGCGCTCCGCGGCGGCGGGGTCGTTGGCGTAGTCCCAGACCCTCTCGAAGAGGTCCGTGTAGAGCGGGTCCGGCAGGTCATCGCCCGTGAAGGGCAGGGGATGCTTGTTGATCGAGTCCAGGGCCACGCCCTCGTCGGGCGCGAGCTCCTCCGAGAACATCCGCTGGAGCAGGCAGATGGAGGTCCCGCGCAAGGGGTCGCCCTGCTCCACGTAGCCATCGCTGAACTTGACCACGATGCCCTCGACGTAGAGCCGCGTGCCGGGGAGGGTGACCTCCTTGCCCGGCCCGATGGGCTCCCCCTCGGGGTCCAGCTCGGTGAAGAGGACCTCGGTCTCGACCTGGCCGGGATCCTCGCTGGAGGGTCCCTGGCGGAGGACCTCGATGCGCGCGATCCGGTGATCGAGCTGGAGGAGCTGACGAGCGAGCTCCAGGCGGGAGACCTCCGCCTCCAGGGACTTCACCGCCCGGTCGAGGGCCTCGATCCGGACGGCCTTCTGCCCGTTGTCCATTTCAAGGTGGGCGATCCGGTCATCCCGGACCCGGAGCGCGCGCGTGGCCTCCGTGGAGCGGTCGTAGTAGATGAAGCTCCAGAAGGCGGCGAGGAGGGCGAATGCGCCGAGGACGAGGTTGCGGACCATTTTGGGGTGCGGTGTTGGCGGGATCTGACCGAAGGGCATTGTAGCGGCCTAGCAGGGCGCATTGGCGGCCCCGTGGACCGGCAGGATTCGCGGGGACTTGGGCCTCGAACGCCTGTGTCGAACATCCGTCCAACTCCCGCGCCGTCTCCCCAATCCAATGAATCCCGTCCTTCTCATCGGCCGTCTGGAGGCTTTTGCCTACCAGCTACGTCAGCTCGTTCAGGGCCTTCCCTCCGATCAGGCCCGCTGGCGGCCCGCCGAGGGCGGAATGTCGGTGCTGGAGATCGTGGGCAACCTGTGTGACAGGGAGGTGCTCGACTTCCGTCCGAGGCTGGAGCTGACCCTGCGGGACCCCGAGAAGCCCTGGCCCCGGGTCGAGGCGGACGAAGGCCTGGACGAGCTGAACTACAACGAGCGCAAGCTGGACCGTGAGGCCGAGAAGTTCCAGCGCGAGCGACTCAAGAGCGTGCAGTGGCTCAAGGGGCTCGGCGCCGCCAACTGGACCGCTACCCACGAGGAGCCGAAGCTCGGCCCGGTCCGCGCGGGTGACCTGCTGGTCTCCTGGGCGAGCTACGACGCGATCATGACCAAGATGATCGCCCGCCGGAGCTTCGACCTGTCCCAGCGCGATGCGCCGGGCTTCGTCGCGACCTACGCCGGGGAGTGGTAGGGGCGTAGCAATGTGTCTCAGGGGGCAAGAAATGCGGCCTCATCCCTGAGAACGAGTCTCAATCGCGTAGTCTTCCCGCGGAGGCGCCCGAGCGGCGCGGCCGGCTCGCCCGCGCGAGCCACCGCGGCCCAGGGGGCGGCACGATCCGCTGGGAAAGAAGAAGAAGAGCAGCCCCAAGGGGGGCCTGAAGAAGAAGTGCTGCGACAAGCCCCTGCGCAAGATGTGCAAGCGGTGCCCGCGGCGCGCGACCTGCTCGCTGGGCTGACGGGAGAGGGATGCTCCGAAGCGCGACGGCCGGAGGCTCTCGCGTCTGAGCGCCCCGGACCGGTGGCGCTGGCGCTACCCTCCGACCCCATGGTTCGACCCCGGCCGCAGGAGAAGATTCGATGAGCACCAACCGCGTCGCCGTGGTGGAGGC
>CAZEFP010000535.1:0-3011 GCA_964511565.1 uncultured Planctomycetaceae bacterium | reverse complement strand
CGCCGGAGTGCTCACTGGCGCGGAGCGCGATGAGCTCGCGGCGACCCTCGAGACCATCGCCGCCGAGCTGAAGGAGGACGACTCGCCCCTCGATGCGTCCCGGGCCGAGGACGTGCACTCCTTCGTGGAGGAGGAGCTCGTGCGGCGCGTGGGGGACCTCGGCAAGAAGCTCCACACCGGCCGTTCGCGCAATGATCAGGTGGCCACGGACCTCAAGCTCCATTTGCGGGCCGCGATCGAGAAGATCCGGGCCGGGATCCGCGGCGCCCAGTCGGCCCTCGTGGAGCTGGCGGACGAGTTCCATGACGCGCCCCTCCCGGGCTACACCCACCTCCAGCGGGCCCAGCCCGTGACCTTCGGGCACCAGTGCCTCGCCTACGTGGAGATGCTGGCGCGCGACGCCGACCGGCTCGCCGACGCGTCGGCCCGCATGGACACGTGCCCGCTGGGCTCGGCGGCCCTCGCGGGGACCGCGTACCCGGTGGATCGGGAAGGGCTGGCCTCCGAGCTGGGCTTCGGCGCGGGCGCCACGCGCAACAGCCTCGACGCGGTCAGCGACCGCGACCACGTGCTCGAGGTCATCTTCGCCTGCACCACGACCATGCTGCACCTCTCGCGCATGGCCGAGGACTGGATCTTCCTGGCGAGCCAGGAGGCAGCGGTGCTGACCTTCGGGGACACCGTCTCCACCGGCTCGAGCCTGATGCCCCAGAAGCGCAACCCCGACGCCCTCGAGCTCCTGCGGGGCAAGGTGGGCCGCGTCCACGGCGCGCTGACCACGCTGATCACCACCACCAAGGGGCTGCCCCTCGCCTACGACAAGGACCTCCAGGAGGACAAGGAGGCGCTCTTCGAGGCCCTCGACACCACCGGGACCTGCCTCGAGGTGGCGGCCCTGGTGGCCCAGGACGTGGTCTTCGACCGGGAGCAGGCCCGCGCCGCGTGCGGCGTCGGACACCTGGACGCCACCGACCTTGCGGACCTCCTGGTGAAGCGCGGGGTGCCGTTCCGAGAGGCCCACGACCGGGTCGGCGCGGCGGTGAACGCCGCGATCGAGGAGGGTGTCCCCCTCGAGCGGCTCTCCGACGAGGCCCGCGCCGCGACCATGCCGGAGCTGGAGGGGGTGGCGCTGGCCGACGAGCTCGGTACGGACGCCTTGCTGGCCCGGCGTGACGTGATCGGCGGCACCGCGGCGACGCGCGTCGCGGCCGAGGTCGAGCGGTGGAAGGGCCTCCTCGCCGGGGCGGGCTCGTGAGCGCCGGGCCGGAGATCTGCCTGCGGCGCGCGACCATGCGTGACGTCGAGCCGATGATGGACCTCATCAACGGCCTCGCGGCCGACGGTCTCATGCTGCCCCGCTCGCCCGCGTCCATCGTGGAGAAGATCCGCGACTTCATCGTCGCCACCGTGGACGGTGAGTTCGCCGGCTGCGGCGCGCTCGCGATCATCTGGACCGACATCGCCGAGGTGCGCTCCATCGCCGTCGCGCCGCGCTTCCAGAAGCTGGGCCTCGGTCGCCGGCTGGCCCAGTTCCTGATCGACGAGGCCGAGGAGCTCGAGGTGGCCCGCGTCATGGCGTTCACCTACGTGACGGGCTTCTTCGAGAAGCTGGGCTTCGCCGTGGTCGAGCACGAGTCGCTCCCACACAAGGTGTTCACCGACTGCCTCAAGTGCCCCAAGTTCCACAAGTGCGACGAGGTGGCCGTGGTGAAGGAGCTCGGGGCCCCGAGGAGCGACGGGCTCCCGGCGGTGGCGCTGCCCAAACCAGGGATGCCCCTGCGCGTCGGGCGCTAGACTCGGGCCCATGGACCAGGGCCAGATCACGTCGACGCTGAGCGATTGGATCGACGTCGAGTCGATCACCGGGAACGAGGGGGACTACGGCGACGCGCTCGGCCGGGCCCTCCAGCAGCGCGGCTTCGACGTGGAGTTCCAGGAGGTGGCGCCGGGGCGGCGCAATGTGCTCGCCCGCGCGGGGCGCCCGGAGGTGGTGTTCTGCACCCATCTGGACACGGTCCCGCCCTTCATCCCGCCCCGGGTGACGGGGGGCACGGTGTACGGCCGCGGGGCGTGCGACGCGAAGGGGCAGGCCCTCGCCATGCTCCTCGCCGCGGAGCAGCTGGTGAAGGAGGGGGAGCGGCGCGTGGGCTTCCTCTTCACCGTGGGCGAGGAGGTCGACAGCGTCGGAGCCGCAGCCGCGGATCACGCCCTGGGCGACGACCCCGCCATGCGAGACCGCTGGGCGCCCCGCTACACCATCGTGGGTGAGCCCACCGGCAACCGCTTCATCAGCGGCCACAAGGGGATCTTCCTGGCGGACCTCGTGGCGCGCGGCGTCGCGGGCCACAGCTCGAATCCCCTCGGGCCCTCCGCCGTCCACGAGCTGGTGGGGTGCTGCACGCGGCTCACGGGCAGTGGCTGGGGGACCGACCCGGACCTCGGGGCGGGCACCATCAACGTGGGGACCATCGAGGGCGGCCTCGCGCCCAACGTCGTGGCGCCGGACGCCCGCGCGAGCATCCTCGTGCGTGCCGTGGAGGATCCGGACGTGGTGCGCGCGCGCATCGAGGCGTCCCTCGGGGCGCACGTGGAGCTGGTGGAGGAGCGAGAGCAGTACGGCCCCGTGCGCTTCCTCGTTCCCGAGGGCGAGACCGCGGAGCCCGTCGGCTTCGGCACCGACGCCCCGCACCTGCGCCGCTGGGGGACCCCCCTGCTCATGGGGCCCGGCTCCATCGACCTCGCCCACACCGTGGACGAGCGCATCGAGGCCAGCGAGATCGACGAGGGCGCGGCGCGCCACGTGACCACGGTCCGGCGACTGCTCGGGACCTGACCGCCGGGCCCGTGGAACGAAGGAGGGGGCGGCGCGCGCGGCGCCGCCCCCTCCCGGAGCCTCCGACGTCAGGCGCCGGTTCCCCTGGGGCTCACTGCAGGGTCGTCGAGAGTCCGTCCGTGAAGTTGGAGACGGCGCTGCCGCCCACCGAGTCCCGGTGCCAGGCCTGGAAGTTCCA
>CAZEFP010000534.1:0-3014 GCA_964511565.1 uncultured Planctomycetaceae bacterium | reverse complement strand
CGTGCGTGGTGGACGGCTACCACGGGTTCATGGCGCTCCCCACGGACCTGGGCCCGTACGAGGATCGCCTGTACTACATGAGCGGCGGCTACAAGTACGCCATGGCGGGCGAGGGGGTCTCGTTCATCGTGGCGCCGGACGGGCGCGAGGAGCGGCCGGAGTTCACGGGCTGGTTCGCCGGCTTCGGGTCGCTCGACGGGGAGCAGGGGGGAGAGGTGGGCTACGACCCTGGCGCCTCCCGGATGCTGGGGGCGACCTTCGAGCCGACCCCGTTCCATCGGCTTCAGGCGGTCTTCGAGCTCCTCGAGGCCGAGGGGGTCACCGTGGCCGACATCCACGGGCACGTCGCGGCGCTCCAGGAGCGATTCCTCGACCGCATCGGCGCGGGCGACGCGGGCCCCCTCGACCTGTCCGAGCTGGTCCCCGGCCGCCAGGAGGTCCCGGGCGCGCGCCGCGGTCACTTCCTGACGTTCCGACGCGGCGACGCGCGTGACCTTCAGCGGCGCCTCCTCGAGGCGCGGGTCATCACGGACGCGCGGGACGACCGGCTGCGCTTCGGCTTCGGGCTGTACCAGGTGGAGGCGGACGTGGATCGCCTCGTCGAGCGGCTCGCGGCCCTGGCCTGAGCGGAGCGCGCTCGGACGGGTCGCCCCGATCCGGGACGCCGCCCGTCACCCCCTGCGCCCCCGGAGGCCCCAGAGGCCCCGCGCAGCGACGGCGCTCGACGCGCTGTCCCACGGGTCCGCAGGATGGGCGGAACCGTCGGTGAGCAGGTCGGTTCAAGGGGTCGTCCGCAAGGACGCCCCAGCCAATCCGCCAACCCTGCCTGCCGTCCTCCTTCAGTACGAAGGGAGAGATTCCATGACCCACAAGACCGTGATCACGCTCCCGATCAGGAGCGTCGTTGCCCTGGCCTCTCTGCTCCCGTCCGTCGCGCTCGCGCAGGGCGCGGGCCCCGGCGATGCCACGGGCTCCGTCCAGCTCAGCGGGCCCACCCTCGACGAGCCGTTCCACATGCCGACCATGACCGACGCGAGCACGTTGGACGTGGTCGTCCTCGAGGACTGGCACGTGGACACCGTCGGCGGCACGACCCGCCAGAAGCTCATCGACATCCACGTCGACGACTGGTGGAGCGGGGAGGAGATCCGCGTCCCCGTCCGGCTCATCGTCCCCCTCACCGGCACCGCCAGTGGCTTCGTGATCGGAGGGAAGGGGACCCCAGCCGTGGGGGACCAGCAGCTGTACGTGAGCGACGGGACCGCGCTGGCCATCGCCGGCGGCGTCGGGGTCGTCACCCCGCTCATCACCGGGCTCAGCAACTACCCTGATCTCCCCTCGGAGTCCGTGCTGCGGGATCGGTTCATCGCGACCCTCGACTACCGCTATACGGAGTACTTCCTGTGGAGCGCCATCATGATGCGCTCCATCACCGCGGCCTTCGACGACTCGCTGATCCAGCCCGGTCCGGTCATCGCGCACGGCAACTCCAAGAACGGCGTCGCGCCCCTGATCTCGTCCATCCACGACGAGCGCATCACGGCGGTCCGGAGCACGCACGCGTTCACGGCGCTGTCCCCGATCCGAGCCGAGGACCCCGAGGCGGTCGCCGAGGTCGTCGCCGCGGACGCGGACTTCGACGCGGCCCGCGCGGCGGGCCTGCCCGCTGGCGATCAGTGGTGGAGCTACTACCTCAAGGCCTTCCGGTCCGGCGATGCGTTCCGCGCGGCGATCCGAGCGTACGGCTGGACGGAGGCGGAGATCCAGGCCGCGTTCGACCGCGTCACCGACGACCTCTACGTGAGCGAGAACTGGGAGCAGCTCGCGGACCGGGGCGTCGAGATCCTCAGCCTGCCGGGCTCCCACGACTGGGTCGCCTACGACGTGCCGGACACCAGCACGATCCTCCCTGGCCTGCGGACCTACATCGTCCCCAACGGCGGGCACGACCGCTCCGGTCACC
Organism: uncultured Planctomycetaceae bacterium; assembly: GCA_964511565.1. Lineage (GTDB taxonomy): Bacteria > Planctomycetota > UBA1135 > UBA1135 > Saltatorellus. The sequence goes on along the minus strand of CAZEFP010000534.1, from coordinate 1,051 downwards.
CCGAGGCGCCCACCAACGACGTGAACGCCGCGTTCTTCGCGGAGCAGCTCTTCGGGGCCCAGGGCGCGCTGGAGACGCCCGAGATCTCTGCGGTCGTCAACGGCGCCGAGCTCGACGTCACGGTGACCTTCCCCGAGGGCGGCGTGCCCGAGGAGAGCCGCGTCTTCTGGATGTACGACCGGGGGCCCGACGGCTCGTCCTGGTACCTCTACGACCTGTTTCCCGCGGAGAACTGGGCGGACATGACGGGGAGCGGGAGCGCCTGGACCTTCTCGATCCCGTTGGAGCCGGGGCACACGACCATCGATCTGATCACCACCCACACGGCCACCGTCGATGGGCACACGCTTCCGATCAGCGCGCCCTACACCCGGGTGCCGCTGGACGGCACAGGTCCCTGCTTCGACGTGGTGTCCTTCTGCGACCAGGGAGCCGGCGCGCCGCAGCTCGAGCTGATGCCGCCGCAGGCAGCGAGCAGCCTGCACTTCGTGCTGACCGACGCGGCGCCCGGCGCCACCGTCGCCCTCGTGGGCGGCCAACGCGGCCTGCCGATGGGCGTGCCTGCGGGGAGCCTGTGCCTCGGCGGCGGTCGGCGCGTGATCGCGCACGGGCAGGCCGGGCCGGGCGGCGCGGCCCTCCTCCCGTGGCACCCCGGTGCCGCTGGATGGACGGCGCTCTCCAGCGGTCAGTTCGCGGTGCAGGCGCTGAGCCAGGGCCTGGCTCCCCGCCTGTCGAACGCCCTCGCGATCCAGACCTGCCCGTGAGGTGAGGCGGGGGCGGCGATCCCCTCTACGTCGCCGGGCCGCGCGGAGCCTCGAGGGCTCCCGTCCGGGCGGCGGAGGCGATCGGCCCGCGTCTCGCCTGCTGGAGTCGCCGGGTGCGTCGTCGCTGCTTGGCGCGTCGCCCCTCTGATCGAGCTCGACCAGGTCCGATCCGCCCGCTCAGCCCTTGTCTGCGTCGGCGTCGCCCTCGGTGCCCTGTGAGGGGGCAGCGGGGGCGGGCGTCGACGACTCATCCCCCTCGGCGGGCTCCTCCTCGGTGGGGGGCTCCT
>CAZEFP010000533.1:0-3018 GCA_964511565.1 uncultured Planctomycetaceae bacterium | reverse complement strand
GGGGCCGGGTGGTCCTTCAGGTAGTTCTCGAGGACCACCTGGTGGATGAAGCCCGTGTGGCCCTCCCAGTTGTCCTCAGGCAGCGGCTCGCTCAGGGCGACGTGCCACTTGAAGTTCTCGTTCTCCGCCTGGAGGCGGTCGAAGTCCTCCACGTAGAACATCTCGCGCAGGGAGCGGGCGCCGTACCAGTACGACATCTTGCGCCCGGTCTTCTCGGTCTCGAGCATGCGCATGATGTGGCTCCGCAGCGGAGCCATCCCCGCGCCGCCGCCGATGAAGATCATCTCGCGGTCGGTGGGCTTGATGTGGAACTCACCGAACGGGCCGGAGATCGTCACCTTGTCGCCAGGCTTCTGGTCGAAGATGTACGAGGAGCCCTTCCCCGGGGGCACGTCGGGCAGGCGCGGCGGGGGAGAGGCGATCCGGACGTTGAGCATGACGATGTCGTCGCCCTCGGCCGGGTAGTTCGCCATGGAGTACGCGCGCTCGACGGTGTCGTCGGTCTTGGACTGGAAGCGCCACAGGTCGAACTTGTCCCAGTCCTCGCGGTACTCCTCCTCGACGTCGAAGTTCTTGTAGCTGACGTCGTGGGGCGGGATCTCGATCTGGATGTAGTCGCCCGAGGTGAAGTCGATCTTCTTGCCCTCGGGGAGGCGGACCTTGAACTCCTTGATGAACGTCGCGACGTTGTTGTTCGAGACGACCTCGCAGTCCCACTTCTGCACGGAGAAGACCGAGTCCGGCACGCGGATGCGCATGTCGTTCTTGACCTTCACCTGGCAGGAGAGGCGGCAGCCCTCCTTGGCCATGCCGCGGGTGATGTGCCCCTCCTCGGTGGGGAGGAGCTCACCGCCGCCCTCGTCGATGTTCACGAGGCACTGGGCGCAGGTCCCGCCACCGCCGCAAGCGGAGGGGATGAAGAGCTTTTGCTCCGCGAGGGTGGCGAGGAGGGTGCCTCCCGCCTTGGCCTCGATGGCCTGGCTCTCATCGCCGTTGACGATGATCCGCACCGAGCCGCTGCTCACCAGCTGCGAGCGGGCGATGAGCAGCACCCCGACGATGAAGAGTCCGACCAGCGAGAACGCGGCCACACCGAAGATGAAGGTGTCCATGGATAGAAGTCTGAACCGGTCCGTTGACGGTTTCGAGTGTGCGTTTGTGCGCAGGCGACGGCCCGCCGCAGGGTCCTAGAGCTGGATCCCGCCGAAGATCATGAAGCCCATGGCCATGAGGCCCGTGATCATGAACGTGATGCCGAGGCCGCGCAGGCCAGGGGGCACGTTGGAGTACTTGAGGCGCTCGCGGATGGCCGCGAGGGCGACGATCGCCAGCCAGAAGCCGACGCCGCTGCCGAAGCCGAACACCGTGGACTGCATGACCGTGTACTCGCGCTCGACCATGAAGAGGGACGAGCCGAGGATGGCGCAGTTCACCGCGATCAGCGGCAGGAAGACGCCCAGGGCGGAGTAGAGCGCCGGAGCGAACTTGTCGATGGACATCTCCACGATCTGCACCGCCGCCGCGATGGTCGCGATGAAGGTGATGAACGCGAGGAAGCTCAGGTCGTAGCCGGCCGCCTTCTCCTCGCCGAGGGCCCACGCGAGGGCGCCCTCCTTGAGGATGTAGTTGTTGATCAGCGCGTTGAGCGGCGTCACGACGGTCAGGACGAAGACGACCGCGAGGCCGAGCCCCATGGCCGTGTCGACCTTCTTGGACACCGCCAGGAAGGAGCACATGCCCAGGAAGAAGGCCAGGGCGATGTTCTCGACGAAGATCGCCTTCAGCGCGAGGTTGATGAGGTCCATGGCGTCAGTCCGCCTCCTGGAGGGTGGGGGTCATCGAGCGCTGGACCCAGATCAGGAGGCCGATCAGGAAGAAGGCGCCGGGGGAGAGGACCATCAGGCCGTTGGGGACATACCAGCCGCCGTCGCTCACGCTGGCGAAGACCGGGCTCCCGAGCACCTTGCCGGAGCCGAGCAGCTCCCGGAACAGGGCCACGTAGATCAGCACCACGCTGTAGCCCATGGAGTTCGCGAACCCGTCGAGGGCGGAGGCCAGCGGGGGGTTGGCCATGGCGAAGGCCTCGGCGCGGCCCATGACGATGCAGTTGGTGATGATCAGCCCGACGAAGACCGAGAGGGCCTTCGACGTGTCGAACAGGAAGGCCTTCAGCACCTGGTCCGCGACGATCACCAGGGAGGCGATGATCGCCAGCTGGGTGATGATCCGGATGCTGCCGGGGATCTTGTTCCGCAGCAGCGAGATGGTCGTGTTGGAGCACACGAGCACGAAGGTCAGCGCCGCGCTCATGACGAAGGCCGTCTCCAGCTTCGTCGTGACCGCCAGCGCCGAGCAGATGCCGAGCACCCCGAGGGTGACCGGGTTCTTCTCGTGCAGGGGGTCGAGGAGGATGCTCCTTGTCTTCTTGTCCATGGGAAGAGGTCGGGTCTGGGGACTCAGCCCTGGGTCTTGAACTGCTCGAGGTAGGGGCCGTAGCCGGCGGGGCCGAGCCACAGCTTGATGGTCGCGTCGACGCCGTTGGTCGTGATGGTCGCGCCGGAGAGGCCGTCGACCTCGTACGCGTCGTCGCGCGGGGCGCTGGCCTTCACGACGCCCAGGCCCACGCCTTCGGCCCCGAAGACGCTCTTGCCGGGGAACTGCTCCTTCCAGGAGGGGTTGTCGATCTCACCGCCGAGGCCGGGGGTCTCCCCGTGGGCGTAGAAGGTGATGCCGACGACCTCCGAGAGGTCGTTCTTGACGGCCAGGTAGCCGTACATGGTGGACCACAGCCCCTTGCCGTGGATGGGGAGCACGAGGCACTCCTTGCCGGGCGTCTTGACCTCGAAGACCTGCAGGCGGTTCGAGAGGCGCGAGACCTGGGCCGCCTTGAACTCCGAGGGGGTCGAGGCGGACATCGCCGGGTCCTTGGACTCCTTGATGGGGTCGACGGACGCCACGGGGACGTCGATGTACTCACCCGTCTCGCGGTCGATGACGCGACCCTGGATCTCCTTGAAG
>CAZEFP010000532.1:0-3031 GCA_964511565.1 uncultured Planctomycetaceae bacterium | reverse complement strand
GGTCTCGGGGCCGGCGAAGCGCAGGTTCGCCTCCATCCCGGTCAGGGCGTCATGCGAGAAGCTGGCGCGCTCCTCGATGGCGAGGCGCAGCTCGTCCTCCCAGTCGATGTCATCGGGGGCGAAGGTGGCGAGCCCGAGCTCGTTCGCCTCCTCGGCGGGGAGCTGGCGCATCTCGGCGAGCACCGCGGGCACGCGCTCGGGGTCCCCGAGGAAGCGGGTCTCCAGGCGCGAGATGCCGTTGGACATGGGGAACATGCCGGCGTTGGCGACGGTGACGCCCACCTCGACCTCGGTGTCCGGGTCGTCGAGCAGGTAGATCCTGTCGCTGGCGAGCGCCATCTCGAGGAACGTCCCGGTGAAGTTCGTCCCGCCGTCAGCGACCGCGTAGAAGCTCTTGGCGGAGACGTCGAGGCGCTTCAGGACGCGCTTGACGAACCCCCGGGTCTCGCGGACGAACCAGTGGTCGGACCCGGAGATGAGCTCGTCGGTGGCCCGCACCGTCGCCGCGCTCCCCGTGGCGCGGATGAGCACGAGGGCCACGTCCCGCAGATTCATGCGCAGGTGGAGCAGGGCGTCATCCAGCTCTCGGAAGGCCTCCAGGAGCCACCAGCCGGCGCCAGCGGCGAAGGCGTCCTCCTCGGTCGTGGGGCAACTGTCGGGGGCGTGGATGGTCAGGGAGGCCGTCCGGTCGGCCTCCTGGATCTCCAGGCTCACGTGCTTGTACTTGCGATCGAAGCCCTCGACCTCCACGTCGAGCTTGGGCAGGGTCACGCCGTTGGCGTCCGATCGGTCCTCGCACTGATCCGCGAGGGCCCGTGCCTCCTCGGCGACGGTCTCATCCCACTTGGAGAGGGGCGCGATTCGGTCCACCAGATCCCACTCCACCGCGCGCTTGCCCTTGATGCCCTCGGCGACGCTGGAGAACACGTCGCAACGATCGCGGCGGATCTTGCGCTTGTCGGTGATACGGGTCAGCCCGCCGGTTCCGGGCAGCACGCCGAGCAGGGGCACCTCGGGGAAGGAGACCGCGCTGTTGCGATCGTCCACCAGGAGGATCCGATCGCAGGCCAGGGCCAGCTCGTAGCCGCCCCCCGACGCCGTGCCGTTGAGCGCGGCGAGGAACTTGAGGTTGGAGTTCTCCGAGGCGTCCTCGATGCCGAGACGGGTCTCGTTGGTGTACTTGCAGAAGTTGACCTTGAACGCGTGCGCGCTGCTGCGGAGCATCACGATGTTCGCCCCCGCGCAGAAGACCCGGTCGAGGTCGCCCGTGACCACCACCGCGCGGACCTGGGGGTGCTCGAAGCGCAGCCGCTGAATGGCGTCCGCGAGCTCGATGTCGACCCGCAGGTCGTAGCTGTTCAGCTTGAGCTCGTAGTTCTTGCCGCCCAGACCGCCGAACGGTTCCACGGCCATGCGGAGCGTGGCCACGTCGCCGTCCACGGCGAGGGACCAGTGACGGTACTCGGAGGGCTCGACCTGGAAGTCGATGGCCGCGCCCTCGAGGACGTCGGGTGCGGCGGTGGTGGCTTCGGTCATCGTCACGGTCGGGTGGATCAGGGGCTGCTGAACGGAAAATGAGACGGCTCTTGGGTGAGCGTTATATTTCCCACCAAGCCGGCAGCCGTGAACTATAGTTTCCCTGGCATGGTTCGACAAGACGATAAATCGCTGCTTCGGGCCCTGGGGCAGCGCCTGCGCCAGGAGCGTGAACGGCGGCGCTTCACCGTCACGGAGCTGGCGGAGTGCGCCGATCTGTCGCGGCGCTACGTGACGGAGGCCGAGGCGGGCCGGGCCAACCTGACCGTCCTGAAGCTCGCCCAGCTCGCGGGGGCGCTGGGCCTGCCCCTGCGCGAGCTCTGCGATCTGCCCACCGCGGGCGCTCCGTCGGAGCGCGTGGCCCTCATCGGGCTCAGGGGGGCGGGCAAGTCGACGGTGGGCGCGGCGCTCGCGCGCCGTCTCGAGGTGCCCTTCGTGGAGCTCGACGAGCGCATCGAGCGCCTGGCTGGCCTTTCCCTGGCGGCCATCTTCGACCTTCAGGGCGCCGAGGGATACCGGGCCTTCGAGCGCGAGGCCCTGGAGGAGGTGCTCGCCGAGGGCCAACGCATCGTGATCGCGACGGGGGGCTCGATCGTGGCCAGCGCGGACACCTACGCCCGGCTGCGCTCCACCTGCCGGACGGTCTGGCTGTCGGCGCGCCCCGAGGAGCACCTCCAGCGCGTCCTGGACCAGGGTGACCACCGCCCCATGGAGGGTCACCCCAGGGCGCTCGACGAGCTGCGCGAGATCCTCGCCCGTCGAAAGGAGCGCTACGCCATGGCAGAGCGGCACCAGGGCACCAGCGACCTGGAGCCCGACGCGCTCGCTGCCCGGCTCGAGCGCTGGCTGGCGGACGGGGCCTAGTCGGTCTCTGCCCCTTGCGGCGGGGCCTGGACGAGGATGATGTAGTGCCCCTGGTTCAGGACCTCCTCGGCGAGGGGCCTTGAGAGCTGCACGTCGGTCAGCATGGAGACCACCGCGATGTTGAGGTCCGGCTGGCGGGCCCGGAGCCGCTCGACCGTGCCGAGGCCGAAGTCGCTGTGGAACCGGCCGTTCCAGTGGATGACCACCGGGGGATCGCCCGGGTCGCAGGCGATGCGGCGGGCGATGCTCTCGGCCATGGTGTCGTCCTTGATGCACTGGGCGGCGAAGAAGCGGTCCATCACCTCCTCGTCCACGCCACCGTGCCCGGACATCACGGCGTCGAAGCGGTCCCGGTACTCCCCGGGGGAGGCGTCGACGGTGGCGGCTGCCCAGACCTCGCCCATGGCCGAGTCGAGCCCCTCTCGGGCGACCCGGGAGGCCACCGGACGGTAGACGTTGGCCGCCAGCACGTCGTGGCCGCCCTGGCGGGCGAACTCCACGGCGGGCTCGTAGTGCGCCTGGTAGTTGGGCCACAGCCGCGCCGTGGACCGGAACGCCTCCTGGTCGATCTCCCCGTCGAGGTACATGTCCACCAGCCGCTGGCTGTCCCGCTCGAGCATCTCCAGGGAGA
>CAZEFP010000531.1:0-3035 GCA_964511565.1 uncultured Planctomycetaceae bacterium | reverse complement strand
CCGACCTGACGCGCCAGCTGAGCGCGCGGCTCGCCGACTCCATGAACCGAACGATGTACGTGCTCTCCATCGTCACCGCCATCTTCCTGCCCCTCGGCCTCCTGACGGGGCTGCTTGGCATCAACGTCGGCGGCATGCCCGGAGTGGAATCCGACAGGGCGTTCACCTACGTCTGCGTGCTGATGGGGGTCATGGCCCTCGGCCTGTGGACCGCGTTCCGACGGACGCGTCTGCTCTGAGGGCCGAGGCGCGGGACAGCTCCCAGGGCGTCAGCGGGGTGGCCCAGGTGGAGGTGCGCGCGGCCTCTCGGCCGCGTCGGGCCTTCAGCGGCCCCGCTCGTCCACGAGCTGGAAGAACGCGCCGATCACCAGCGAGACCATCAGCACGAGGAAGCCGCTGCCAAGCTGCTCACCGCCCTTGTCGGCGAATGGTGAGAGCAGGATCACCACGAGGCCCAGGAACAGGGGGAGCTTCACCAGCTGCCGCCCGACCCCTGCGAACGTCCACTCGCTCAGGGGCTTCATGGTCAGGCCGGGGCGCTGGTTGACCGGAGCTGGAGTGTGGTCCGGGGGCGACGGGGCGGGGGTCTGCTTGTCCTTGCTCATGGCTCCGAAACGTAACAGGAGGCGGTCGTTTCGGCAGCCACGGAGAGGGTATGCCGGGCCGCCGGTCTCCTGGTGGCGCTCAGAGGACCCGCCGTGGCGGCACGACCACGTTCGCGGTCAGGGTGCCGCCGACCAGCGCCGCGCCGACGAGGAGCATCTCGTACACCGAGGCCACGCCGTCGAGGGCGTTCTGGTCGGCGAAGGCGCTCAGGGCGCGATAGCCGATGGCGCCGGGGACGAGCACCAGCAGCCCGGGGAGCAGGGGCACCGTGGCGGGTCGGTCCTTGAGGCGGGCGTAGGCGTTCGAGAACGCCGCGACCGCGAGGGCCCCGGCGAACGCGGCGGCGGCGGAGACCTGCACGGCGCCGTCCGTGGCGTGTCCGTTGGCGGCGACCCAGGCCGTGCACCTCGCGGCCATGAACCCCGCGGCGCTCGAGCCGAGGATCCAGGGGAGCTCGCGGAGCCGGGCCCCGAACAGTAGCCCGAAGCCGGTGGCGGCGATCGTGAGCGTCACCGCGAGCGCGATGGGGGACGACAGCCAGGCCTCGGGCTCGGGGACAGGGAGGGCGGCCTTCAGGGGAACGAGGGTCCGGACCACGAGCCGACCGAGATAGGCGCCGAAGGCGATGGTCAGGAAGACCGTCATGGCGCCCGCGAGCCGCGCGGTGCCCGACGCCAGGTTGCGGGTCGCCAGCTCGACCAGGGCGACCGTCAGGGAGAGGCCGGGGACCAGGACGATCACCGACGCGAGGGCGACCACCCGATCATCCACCGCTCCGCCGAGGAAGTGAGCCCCGAGCAGGCCCACTCCCGCCGCGAGGAAGGCGGCGAAGGGCTCGAAGGTGCCGGTGGTGCCCTCCTTGCGGGAGGAGACACGCTCCAGCAGTCCGATCACCAGCCCGACGGCCGCCGAGAGCAGCGCGTCCGCCAGGCACCCGCCGAAGAAGATGGCCGCGGCCCCGGCGGCCAGGGCGTGGCCGATCAGGGAGGTGGCGACGCCGCCGCGGGTGGGGGCCGCGTGCAGCGCCTCCATCCGCACGAGGGCCGCAGCGTGGTCGAGCTCTCCGTCCTCCACCTGCTCGAGCACCTCGTCCATGGCCATGAGTCGGCCCAGGTCCACGCCGCCGGGCTGCACCCGCAGGAGGCGGACGCCGCTACCGGTCAGCTCGCCCTCGATGCCCAGGAAGATGGAGGTGGGGGAGGAGAACACCTGCACCTCTTGCCCGGCGTCCGCCGCGAGCTTCACGATCAGCCGCTCGAGGCGGTGGGCGGGGGTGCCGTAGGCGTGCAGGAGCTCGGCCGTCCTCAGCAGGAAGCGGGTGAGCGCCGGGTCCACCGACCTCGGAGGCCGGGGATCGGCGGGCGCCGAGCTCGGCGCCGTCGGATCGAGGGAGGAGGGGGGCACGCGGGGAGTGTGCCCTCGTGAGGCGTACGGGCAAGCGGCCCCGGGTGGAATCGTCGCCGATGGACGCCAGGATCGGGACGGTGCGGGGCGGCCTGGACCTCGTCGATCCGTCGCCCTCCTTTGGGGCTGCTCTCGCTCGGATCAGGGCGCGGAGCCTGGCGCTGGTGGTGAGAGGGCCCTGCTCCCAGGGCCCAGCACCCTTCACGCGTCCTTGTAGGCGCCGTGATATCGACAGAACTCACAGCCGCTCGCGTACATGCGCAGGCCGAGCTCCTCGAGGTGGCGGTCGTGGAACTCCAGCTCCGCGTCGGACCAATCCCGATCACAGCGCCCGCAGTGGCTCGTTGCGGTGTCGGGCGGCGCCGCTGCTTCCGGGGCCCCGCAGCCCGTCGAGAGGAGCAGGGCCGCGGCCCACTGGAGCCTCCACCCTCGGGGATGGATCACTGGAACGTGACGGCGACCGCGTCGGTGAAGTTGGAGTTCAGGGGGGCGACGTCCCGGTGCCACAGCTGGAAGTGCCACGTCTCCCCCGCCTGCACCGCCACGGCCCCGGTGGGCTGGGGCATGAGCGTGAGGTCGACGGTCCCGATCATCGTGCCCGTGGAGCCGGCGGAGAGGACGCCGCCGCCCACCCCGCGGCCGATCTGGCCGGTGATGCAGAGGGTGCCGACGCTGCCCGGGATGGGCGAGATGCTCCCCGGACTGGTGGAGGCGAGGAAGTAGCCCAGGGAGTTCTGGGGCAGGTCGCGCGCGCTGACCTTGAGGTCGTTGTTCGCCACGTCCACGCTTCCGAGGATGGAGACCGCGCCCGGGACGCCGGTGGAGTTGGGGACCGCGGGCGCGCATTACGTGGAGCCGATCTCCTCGCAGCGGTCGACGACGCCGTTGCTGTCGAGGTCGACGGTGGCGGCGAAGTTGCCCGCGTCGCAGGCGGTGCCGTTCCAGAAGAGCTGGGCGAGGTCGTGGGCCTCCTCGCCGATCTCCTGACCCATCTGGCGGCCGGGCAGGTCGTCAGCGGGGGGGTG
>CAZEFP010000530.1:0-3039 GCA_964511565.1 uncultured Planctomycetaceae bacterium | reverse complement strand
GCGGCCTCGAGCAGACCGACGCGGAGCGCATCGAGCAGACCTCGCTCGCCAACGGCTGGCGCGTCATTCAGGTGCGCCACGGCAAGCTGCGCGAGGCGATCTTCAAGGGCGAGGGCGGCGACGCCATCCGCGAGGTGCTCGAGCGCGGGCTCACCGACTACGAGTTCCAGATGCTGGTGCTCAAGCGCGACGCCGAGGCGGCGCGCCGGGTCTTCGCCGAGAAGCACGCCGGCACCAAGGCGGGCATGAAGGCGCTCTCCGATGACGAGGTGATCTGCATGCTCCTCGACCTCGGCGGCCACTGCTACGACTCCATCCGCGAGGCGCTGGCGCGTTCCCGCGAGGAGTCGGACGAGCCGTACATGATCATCGCCCACACCCTGAAGGGCTGGGGCCTCGAGTGCCTCGCCGATCCGGCGAACCACTCGACCCTCCCCAAGGGCGGCGAGATCGACGCGCTCCTCGAGGAGCACGGCCTCTCCATGGACGACCCCTTCCAGCGCTTCGAGGAGGGCACCGAGGAGAGCGACTTCCTCATGGCCCGCCGCGACCAGTTCCGCGCCGGCATGGACGAGCACGAGGAGCTGCGCAAGCGCAACAAGGCCAAGGTCCAGGCGGACATCCAGGCCGCCGGTCCGATCCCCGAGTCCCTCGACATCGACCTCTCCCTGTTCCCCATCGCCCACACCCAGTGGATGTGGGGACAGCTGGCCGCCAAGCTCGTGCGCATCGGCTCCGCCGTGACCGACGCTCGCCAGGGACGGCGGCGCAGCGACGTGCAGGGCGCCCAGGACCTCACCGAGCACGAGCGCCGCTGGGCGCCGGCCGCCGAGTACGTGATGACCATGTCCCCGGACGTGGGCACCTCGACCAACATCTCGTCGGTGCTCAACGAGCGCATCTATGGCCCCGACCGCGAGGACGGGACCATCGGCAAGGAGCTCGAGGTCAAGTACAAGCACCCCGAGCTGGTGGCGACCCAGGACGCCTGGACGCGCCACATCCGCTTCGAGATCGCCGAGGCGAACGCGATGACCGCGGTCGGCTCCTTCGGGAAGATGGCCCACTACGTCGGGATCCCGTTCTTCCCGATCATGACGGTCTATGACTTCTTCATCAAACGGGCCCTCGACCAGCTCTACTACAACCTCTACTGGGGCGCGGAGTTCGTGGTCATGGGGACGCCCTCGGGCGTGACGCTGTCGCCGGAGGGCGCGCAGCACTCCTGGAAGAGCGACATCCAGATCCCGAACCTGATCACCTGGGAGCCGCTCTTCGCGGTCGAGGTCGACTGGATCCTCTCCGACGCCATCCGGCGCCACATGGAGGACGACAACGACGGCCGCCGGGGCGTGCTGATCCGCGCCGTGACGCGGGCCGCCAAGCAGAAGGAGCTCGTGGAGCTCATGAAGACCCAGGCGCGCTACAAGGGCCACGACGCCGGTCCCCTCGCCCCCAAGGGCGCGGGCTGGGACGGCGCCACCGACGAGTCCACCGTCGCCACCGTCCCCGCCGACGAGATCCTCGCCGGCGTGCGCGCGGACGTCATGGAGGGCGGCTACTACCTGGTCGACTACCGCGGCTACGCGGGCTACGAGCCGGGCGACAACGTGGTGCACATCTTCGCCATGGGTTCCCTGGCCGACGGCGCCGTGGAGGCCTCCAGGGCCCTGCTCGAGCGCGGCATCTACGCCAACGTGATCCACGTCAGCTCCCCCGAGCTGCTCTTCGGCATCCTCGGCCACGAGTCGGACTACCGCCACCTCAAGGAGGGGCTCGGGATCGACGGCAACCTGCACCTCGTCCCCTCGGGCGAGACCGACGCCGCGGGCCTCGCGGGCCTCGCCGGCCGCAGGGTCCCCATCGTCGCCGTGTGCGACGGCGAGGCGGGCCTCCTGGACAACATCGGCTCCATCGTCGGCGTCCGTCAGGAGACCCTCGCGGTGCGCAAGTTCTCCAAGTGCGGCCGCCCGGCCGAGGTCTTCAAGTACCAGCACCTGGACGCGGACTCCATCGCGGAGGCCTGCGGCAAGGTCCTCTCGGAGACCGCCCTCGAGGACATCCGCGTCTCCTCCGCCACCCTCGACCGGGTCGCGGGCGCCCCGCGCCACGCCGGCATCGGCGACTGGCGCGAGCTGTGGCCCGCGCCCGTGAAGGACTGAGCCCCGCGAGGCCGGCACCTTGACCGACGACAGCGCCGCGGGCGGCCGCCCCCCGGAGGACCCCCAGGTCCCCGGGGCGCCGCCCCCCTTCGAGCCCTTCGAGCTCGACTCCACCGAGCGGATCTACGACAGCCCCTGGGTGGGGCTGCGGCGGGACATGCTGCGGCTGGGGAACGGGGAGCTCCAGGAGCACCACGTGGTCGAGGTCGGGGACGCGGTGAGCGTCGTGCCCATCCGCACCGACGGCCGCCTGGTCATGGTGGGCCAGCTGCGGCACACCCACGGCAACACCCACTGGGAGGTACCGGCAGGCCGCATCGACGCGGGCGAGGCGCCCATCGAGTGCGCCGCCCGGGAGCTGCGGGAGGAGACCGGCTACGAGGCGGGGCGCCTGGTGCCGCTCCCCGGGTACTACACCTGCAACGGCATCAGCAACCACTGGATCCACCCCTTCGCCGCCCTGGACTGCGAGCTGCGCCACGAGCAGCAGCTGGACCCCTCCGAGCGGATGATCGTGGAGACCTTCGCCCCCGACGAGGTCGAGGCCATGCTGCGCGCGGGCACCCTCCACGACGGCCTGAGCCTGATCGCGCTGTTCCACAGCCGCATGCTGCTGCCCTGAGCCCAGGGCGGACTTCAGACGGCTCCACCGCCCTCGCGCCTTGCGGAGGACCGAGCGCCGGCCCCTCGGCCTTGAGGGGTTCCTGAGGCGCCCTTCACCTTCGCTGAAGGGCCGCCGGATCTCCTGTGAGCATTTGCCCCGAGGCAGCGGACCCAGCGCCCCACAGAAAGGGGCCGGGAACCGACTCAGCGATCGAGGCTGGTGCGCGGCTGCTCGTCCCCGAAGGCCATCTTGATGAGGAAGGCCTGCTCCGCG
>CAZEFP010000529.1:0-3045 GCA_964511565.1 uncultured Planctomycetaceae bacterium | reverse complement strand
CTCGACGGGGAGGGGCGCACCCGGCTCATGGAGCTGCGGGTGACCGGGGCCACCGACACGGCGAGCGCCCGCCGCGTGGCCGAGAGCGTCGCCTGCTCCTCCCTCGTCAAGACGGCGCTCGCCGGCGGCGATCCCAACTGGGGCCGCATCCTGGCCGCGGCGGCCAACGCGGGGGTCTCGCTGGAGGGCGCGGCGCCCTCCCTCGAGATCTGCGGGCACCTGGTCTTCGAGAATGGCGCCCCGACGGTCTACGACCGCCAGGCCTTGGACGCTGCGTTCTCGGCCGAGGAGGTGCAGGTGGTCCTGCACCTGGGGCTAGGCCAGGGCTCTGCGCGGCGCTGGACCACGGACCTCTCCACCGAGTACGTCCGGCTCAACGCCGAGTACACGACCTGAGCCCGCTCAGACCGAGCGCTCGATCGTCATCGGCACCGGGTCGCCCTCGGGGAGCGGCGCGAGCTGACGGGCCCCGTCGGGCCAGATGACCTCAATGCGCTCCACGGTCCCCTCAGCGCCCAGACCGAAGGTCAGGGGGAGCTCCGACTGGGAGAGGTAGCTGCGGGTCGCCGTGACCTCGCGTACCAGCGTGCGGCCGTCGACGTCCACCTCGACCCGCGCCCCCAGGGCGTCCCGGTTCATCCCGGGCTGGCGGAGGCGGATCCGCAGGACCCGGCGACCGAGCTCCTGATCATTGCGGAGCAGGACCGGCGGCTCGGCCACCTGGCAGAGCAGCACGTCCAGGTCACCATCGCCGTCGATGTCGGCGTAGGCCGAGCCGCGGCCGATGAGGTCTCTGCCGAGGTCGCCGGTTTCCGCGGCAGGAACCTCCGTGAAGCACGAGCGTGCGTCCGGGCCCTGGTTCCAGAACAGCTGGGCGGGCTGGCGGTAGCTCTGGCTCGGCTGCACCTCGTTGATCGTCTCGTCGAGGTGTCCGTTGACCTGGAGCAGGTCGAGGCGGCCGTCGAGGTCGTAGTCGAGGAAGAACAGCCCGAAGGAGAGCCGCAGGCGGCTGGGCGAGCCGATGCCCTCCCCCATGGCGTCGTCGTTGAAGCGCAGGCGCCCGCGCTGGCGGACGTAGAGGGACGAGCTCTCGTTGGCGAAGTTGCCGATGCAGATCCCGAGGGACCCGTCGCCGCGGAAGTCCGCCGCGTCGATCCCCATGGCGCCGGTCGCTCCCCCGTTGCTGTCGAAGCCGAAGCCGGTGCGGTCCGCAACCTCCTTGAAGCGGCACTCCCCTTCGTTGAGGAAGAGGTGGTTCTGGACCGTGTCGTTGGCCACGAGGATGTCCATCCTCCCGTCCCCGTCCAGGTCCCGGAACGCCACCCCGAGGGCCTTACCCATGGGAGCACCCGTGGCGACGTTCGCCACCTGGATCCCCGCCTCGGCGGAGACGTCGGTGAAGGTGCCGTCGCCGTCGTTGCGATAGAGGGTGGAGAAGGTCCCCTGATAGTTGAGCGGTGAGCCGTAGGCCGAGTCCTCCCCGTTGAGGGTGTAGCCGATGTCCGCGTCGATCTCGGGGGACCAGCGCACGTAGTGGCAGACGAACAGGTCGAGGTCCCCGTCGCCGTCGGCGTCGAAGAACCCCGCGCTCGTGGTCCAAGCGTCCTCCCGGCCTCCGACTCCGGCCGCCTCGGTGGCGTCGGTGAAGCCCTCGGGGTCGTTCCTGAACAGTCGGTTGCCGCCCACGCCGGTCAGGAAGACGTCCACGTCACCGTCCCCGTCGTGGTCGCCCACCGCCACGCCCATGCCGTAGGGGGCGCCGCCCAGTCCCTCCTCCAGGGTCACGTCCTCGAAGCGCCCCGACCCGTCGTTGCGGTAGAGGGCATTCCGTGCACCGCCCCCGTCGAAGGAGCCGCTGTCCACCAGGAGCAGGTCCTGGTCGCCGTCTCCGTCGTAGTCGAAGAACGCCGCGCCGCCACCCATGGTCTCGGGGAGCAGCTTGAGCTCGCTCCCCGCCACCGCGCCGTTGCGGTGCCTGAAGTCCAGCCCCGACTCGGCCGTCACATCCGTGAAGCGCACCGCGGGCAGCGTCTCCATGGGGACCTCGAGGTCCTCGATGGGGCCGACCTCCTTCTCCCGCACCTCCTCCTCGACCTGCTCCTCGCCGCTCAGCAGCAGCACCCCCGCCACCGCCGTGGCGAGCACGACGATCACCATGGCAGAGGCGCGGAACGCTCGTCCGATGACCGCGTCGTCCTCCGGCACGAACTGGTCGTCCGGGTGCGGCTGGTCGCTCATCGGTCCTTGGCCTCCATGCCCGACTCTCCGTCCATCCCCGGCGCTCCGGCTCGGTGAAGGTCGTAGATGACCACCGCCTCGGCGGCCACGTCCGCGGCGGGGTAGCGCTTCCGCGCCGCAGCGATGGCGCGGTCCGCGGCGTTGTCGTCCGGCTTGTAGAGGGCGTGCAGGTCGCCGTGGTGGCGAGAGCGGTCCTCGTCCCCGAGGTCGGCGTACACCAGCTCCAGGTTGTAGTGCGCCGCGGCGTTCTCGGGGTCGATCTCGAGGGCGGCCTCGAGCCAACCCGCCGCCTCGCGGAGCATGCCCTCTCGACTCTCGCGGCGACGATCGCCGCGCTCCTGGCGAGCCCGTTGGTAGACCGTGTTGCCGAGCTCCACCAGCAGGCGATAGTCCTTCGAGAAGTCGAAGCCGCGCCCCTTCGCCTGGGCGAAGCCGCCCTCGACGATCTGCTCGAGGTTCGCGATGGCCGCGTCGAAGTTGCCGTTCTGCTTGTTGACGAGCCCCGTGAACCACAGGACCGACCACTCCCGCGCAGGGGGCTCGAAGGCCGCCGCGCGGCGGAGCGCCTCCGGGGCGTCCCGCGCCACCCGGCCCTCGCGCAGGTAGACCCGCGCGAGGTTGATGGGTCCGTCGGGCCGACCCAGCTCCTCCACCCGCTGGAACGCGACCTCGGCCTGGCGCAGCTGCCCGGTGCCCCGCTTCCGCAGGAGGCCGATGCCGTAGTCGTTCCAGCGCTGCCACTCCGGGATCTCCGGCGCCTCGGCCTCGATCGCCTCGCCCCCCACGATCGGGAAGGTGATGGTGTCC
>CAZEFP010000528.1:0-3052 GCA_964511565.1 uncultured Planctomycetaceae bacterium | reverse complement strand
GCCAGGCCAGCCGCCGCAAGGTGGAGAAGGCCCTGCGCGATCGCCTGGCCGACGACCGAGCGCGTTCGAAGATCGGCCGCATCGGGCAGTTCGGCCTGCTCGAGATGACCCGCCAGCGCCTCGGCCCGGGCACCCACAAGAAGGTGTTCCAGGCCTGCCCCCGCTGCCGTGGCACGGCGCGGGTCCGGACGGTGGAGTCCCGCGCCCAGGCGATCCTGCGGCGGCTGGGCTCGGCGGTGACCCAGAAGGGCTTCAGCACCGTCGAGGTCAAGGCCCACCCCGAGGTGGTGGAGTACCTCGAGGATCGGCTGTCCGACTGGATCCGGGCCATCGAGCACCGCTCCGAGCGGAAGATCGAGTTCACCTCCGTCCCCGACCAGGTCGAGGACTCCGTCCTCCGGTACCTGCGGGCCGACGGTCGCGAGGTGCGCCCGGGAGGCCGGCGGAAGCGCTGACCGGCTCGCCCGGTGGGGGGGCGGCTCGTCCGCCCACCTCCCGGACGCTCCCGGACGCGACCCCTCCCAGGGGTCGTGGGGGAGCTCCCGGCGGAGGGAGGAGCGCCACCTCAGGGGGCCGGGCCTTGCGCCCCCCCCGGGTCCTCGCTACCCTCCTCGGCCCTCAACGCCCCGTACGGGGCCCCGCGGGAGGTTCACACCGCGGGTTCACACGGAGTCGTCCAAACCCTGGAGCCGCCTGTGTACGCCATCATCTCAGACCGCAACAACCAAGCCACCGTCCGCGTCGGAGACGTGGTCGCGTGTGACCTCATGGACGGAGCCGAGGTCGGCTCCACCGTCACCTTCGACCAGGTGCTCCTCGTGGGCAACGAGGGCGAGGTGAAGATCGGCAAGCCCACCGTCGCTGGCGCCAGCGTCCAGGGCCAAGTGGTCGGCGAGGCCAAGGGCAAGAAGCTCGTCATCTTCCGCTTCCGCCGCCGCAAGAACATCCGCCGCAAGACGGGTCACCGTCAGCGCTACACCAACGTCCGGATCACCGGCATCACCGCCTGAGGCGGAGAGGATCGAACCATGGCACATAAGAAAGGTCAGGGCTCCTCGCGCAACGGTCGCGACTCGAACCCCCAGTTCCGCGGCGTGAAGCGCTACGGCGGCCAGGTCGTGACTCCGGGAACGATCCTCGTTCGCCAGTGCGGCACGCGCTACAAGGGCGGTCACAACGTGGGTGTGGGCAAGGACTACACCCTCTACTCCCTCATCGACGGCACCGTGCGCTTCCAGACGGGGCGCCGCGTGCACGTGGACCCCATCGCCGAGTGAGGCTGGGCGCCCCTGCGGCGCCCTGACGGCCGTGTTCCGTGATGAGGCCGTGATCGAGGTCGTCGCCGGCAAGGGCGGCGACGGCATCGTCTCCTTCCACCGCGAGAAGTTCGTCCAGAAGGGCGGGCCCGACGGCGGGGACGGCGGTCGCGGTGGGAGCATCGTGCTCGTCGCCGCGGAGTCCACGCACTCCCTGCTGCGCGTGGCTCGGGCCTTCCGGTACAGCGCCCGGGACGGGCAGCCGGGGGGCTCGCGAAACAAGGCCGGCGCAGGCGCGGCCGACGTGCTCGTGGAGGTCCCGCCCGGGACCCAGGTCTTCGACGCCGAGCGCGGCAACCTGCTGGCCGACCTCGACGCGCCGGGTGCCCAGATCGTCGCTGCCGCCGGCGGGGCGGGTGGCAAGGGCAACCAGCGCTTCTCGACCTCCATCGACCAGGCACCGCGCAAGGCGACCTCCGGCCGTCCGGGCGAGCACCGCCGCCTGCGCCTGGAGCTCAAGGTCCTGGCCGAGGTCGGGCTGCTCGGGCTCCCGAACGCCGGCAAGAGCACCTTCCTCTCCAGCGTGACCGCAGCCCGTCCGAAGGTGGCGGACTACCCCTTCACGACCCTAGCGCCCCAGGTCGGAATCGCCGGCCTCTCGGGCTTTCGCAGCCTGCTGCTGGCCGACCTGCCGGGGCTGATTGAGGGGGCCAGCGATGGTCAGGGGCTGGGGCACGCGTTCCTCAAGCACCTCGAGCGCTGCTCGGTCCTGCTGCAGCTGGTGGATGTGAACCCCGCCTCGACCGACGACCCGGTGGAGGCCTTTCAGGTGATCGACGAGGAGCTGCGCCGCGCCTCCCCCGACCTCCACGGCCGCCGCAGGCTGGTGGTGGGGACCAAGCACCACGAGGACGAGGGCTCTGCGGAGCGCCTCGCAGCTCTGGACGCCGTCGTGCAGGCGGCCGGCCACGAGCCGGTCGTGGGGATCTCCTCGGTGCTGGGGCTCGGCGTCCAAGAGCTGCTGGAGCAGCTCTGGACCGCCGTGCATCCCGCCGAGGGTGCTCCGAACTGAGACGGGTCAAGGGCGCCCCGGGCCTCGGTCGATGCAGACCCGGAGCCCGAGCCGTGACCGACCCCGCCTACGACATCCCTGAGGACGAGTTCTCCTTCCGCGACCTCGTCTCGGAGGCCGGCCTTGAGCCGGACTCCGCCGGCCCTTCGAGCGGCGCCGTTCCGGCTCCGGCTGTGCCTTCGAGCGGTGCCGTTCCGGCTCCGGCTGTGCCGCCCAACGCGACTGCACCCTCCGAGCCGGCCGGCTCCGCAGAGCCGGCGGCGGCTCCGAGCGAGCGGGGCCCGGAGGCCCCGCCCCAGGCCCTCCACCAGACGAGCATCTCTCCCCGTCACCAGGTCGAGGCCTGGCTCGCGATGATGGTCAAGGAGCAGGCGAGCGACCTGATCCTGCGCGCCGGCGGCAGGCCCTCGCTGCGCGTGGACGGAGGCATCCGGTTCCTTCCCGGCAGCGTGCCAGGACCCGGGCCCATGAAGGAGGTGCTGGAGGGGATCCTCGGGCCGCGGCGCTGGGCCGAGTGGAACGAGTCCGGCAGCGCGGACTCGGCTATCCAGCTCGACGGCCTGGGGCGCTTCCGCATCAACGCCTACCGGCAGATGGGGGAGCCGGCCATGGTCATCCGCCGTGTGAACGAGGAGGCCCCCTCCCTGGAGGGCCTCGGCCTGCCGGCAGCACAGCTTCAGCAGCTCGCCATGCGTCGCCGCGGCCTGGTCTTTGTCACCGGCGT
>CAZEFP010000527.1:0-3056 GCA_964511565.1 uncultured Planctomycetaceae bacterium | reverse complement strand
CAGACCGACATGGACACCAAGGGCATCTGGGACCTGGACAGCCGCCTGGAGCAGGCCGCCCACGCCCTGCAGGTCCCGCCGATGGACTCCGGCGTCACGAACCTCTCGGGCGGAGAGCGACGCCGCGTCGCCCTGTGCAAGCTCCTCCTCGAGCACCCCGACCTGCTGCTCCTGGACGAGCCCACCAACCACCTCGACTCCGAGTCCATCGCCTGGCTGGAGACTCACCTGCAGGAGTACGAGGGCACGGTGATCCTCATCACCCACGACCGCTACTTCCTCGACAACGTGGTCGGCTGGATGCTCGAGATCGAGCGCGGTGGCGCGCGCCCGTACAAGGGCAACTACAGCGCCTACCTCGACCAGAAGTCGAAGCTGCTCGACGTGAAGCGCAAGAACGACGCCTCGCGCGCCAAGGTCCTCGAGCGCGAGAAGGAGTGGCTCTCACGCACCCCCGCCGCCCGAACGAAGCAGTCCAAGTCGCGCCTCAAGCGCTACCAGGACCTCGCCAGCGAGGCCCGCGCCGATGACATGGTCCAGAACGTCGAGCTGCGGATCCCGCCCGGGCCGCGGCTGGGCGACAAGGTGCTCGAGGTCGAGAACCTCGCCAAAGGCTACGGCGAGCGGACGCTGTTTCGGGGCCTCAGCTTCTCGATCCCACCCCAGGCCAAGCTCGGCGTGATCGGCGCCAACGGCATGGGCAAGTCGACGCTGATGAAGATCATCATCGGTGACGAGACCGCGGACGAGGGGTCCATGGAACTCGGCTCCACGGTGCAGCTGCGCTTCCTCGATCAGAGCCGGACCGTCCTCGACGACGACATCTCCGTCTTCGACAACATCACGGACGGCAACGAGCAGCTGCCCTTCGGCAGCACGGTGATCGACAGCCGTGCCTACGTGGCCCGCTTCAACTTCCGGGGCGAGGACCAGCAGCGCAAGGTCGGCGAGTGCTCCGGCGGGATGAGGAACCGGGTCATGCTCGCCAAGATGCTGCGCGAGCCGGCGAACCTCATCATCATGGACGAGCCGACCAACGACCTCGACCTGGACACCCTGCGGGTGCTCGAGGAGGCCATCGAGCACTACCCCGGCTGCATGATCATCGTGACCCACGACCGGTACTTCTTGAACCGCGTGGCCACCCACATCCTGGCCTTCGAGGGCGTGGACGACGAGGGCGTGGCCATCGTCCGCTTCCACCACGGGGACTACGAGTCCTACAAGGAGTGGAAGAAGAACCGCGGCGAGGACATCGAAGAGCGCAAGGGCGCCCACCGGCGCTTCAACCGCACGTGAGCCTCGAGGCCAGAGGGGACCTCCCCACCGGGGAATCCAAGGGCGCGAGGGGCGCGATGGAACTGGAGCGCGCACGGGCCTGCCTGCGCGCCGCTTCGGACCCGCTCCTGAGCGAGCTCCAGCGCGACTTCCGCGATGAGATCGACCGGTTCCTCGCGGAGCACGGCCCGGTCGCGCTGACGCGACGCTGCCTCCCCGGGCATCTGACCGCCTCGTGCCTGCTCTGGAGCCATGACGGCACCCGGGTCCTCCTGCACCACCACCGCAAGCTCGGGCTCTGGCTCCAGTTCGGCGGACACTGCGACGGGGAGGGCGATACTCGGGAGGTTGCCCTGCGGGAGACCCAGGAGGAGAGCGGCATCGATCCCACCTCGATCACGGAGACGCCGGTGGACTTCGACGTCCACACCATCCCCGCCCGACCGGGGGAGCCCGAGCACCTGCATCTGGACGTGCGGTACCTCGCCGTGGCCCCCGAGGGAGCTCGCGAGTCCATCTCCGAGGAATCCTTGGCCCTCGCGTGGCTCACCCCATCGGAGGCTCTGGACCGCGGCGTGGACGAGTCGCTGAGACGGATGATCCTGCTCGGCCCGCCGCGCTGAGCAGGCCAGCTGTCACGAACTGACGCCGGCGGTCCGGTGGGACGGCCCTCCCGACCGCGGCAGAGCCATCCGGAAAACGTTTCGCCCACCAAAACGGGCTAGCCGTTTGCTCCTGGCTGTTTCGTGCATAGCCTGTGTCCATACCCGGGCGGGACGGGGTGGTCGGGGCCTTGTGGGCCTCAACCACGTCGCGCCAGGCGGCCCCGCGCCGCCGCCCTCGCCACCGAAGACCGAAGCCCAGGAGAAGGCATGCTCAGCACGCAAGGAGCCACCCGGCTCTCACCTCTCTTCCTCCTCGCCTCCGCGCTCGCCGTGCTGGCCATCATCGTCGTCCAGGGCTCTGGGGGTGCCGCCAAGGCCGCCGCGAGCTACGAGGCGAAGGCCTCCCACTCGATCTCGGGCCTCTCGAACGTGAGCCAGCTCTCGAACCCCATGGCCGTTCGCTATGACGAGGTGATGGAGGCCACCGAGGAGCGCGTCCGCATGCGCAAGGAGAAGATCGACCCCACGTCCCCCCTCGGGGAGATCCTCGAGAGCGCTGCCCACCGACGGGTGAGCGCGGCGACCCGCTCCGTCATGCTCCGGGACGGCCACTGCAGCGCCTGGAAGAAGATCAAGCGCAAGGATGGACGGCCCGTCCCTGACCTCACCGCCGACGTGATCGCCCAGCTGCCCGTCGTCACGCCCGACCCCGAGTGAGGGGCGGCTCAGCCGCGCACCACCGAGCACCTGCCTGGAGGCCGGCGCGGCTTCGCCGGAGTCCAGCACTGGGGCCCTCGGGCGCCCGGACCACACCAGAGCCCTAGACTGGCCCATTGGCCCATCAGATTGGGGCAGAGCGCACGGGGTGATCACCCGCGCATGGATAGGACTTCCCCCGCTCCTGACTAGGAACTCCACCCCACCTGAGGCCACCTGTAGACCGGTATCGAGACGGCGACCCGCTCTCGGCCGGCGCATGGAACTCCGAGGATCCCAGTCCCTTGGGGAAAATGGGCCAGCGCCTGCGGGGTGAGGGGCCGCTACGGTGAATTCCGGTCGCCTGCCAAAGTGATCGCCCTGGGTGCACGGGAGGACGCAGTCCTCCTGACGCCCCGGGTGTCCATGTGACTGCCCGAATTGCTCGGCGTCATGGCAAGTGGCCTCTCCTCCATC
>CAZEFP010000526.1:0-3060 GCA_964511565.1 uncultured Planctomycetaceae bacterium | reverse complement strand
ACTGGCCAGCGCCTCGCTGCGCACCGAGCCCCCGAAGGCGTCCAGCACCGCGACGGTCATGTCCACGTAGCCGCGGCTCGGGATCTCGCCGAGCACACGGAGTCGCCTCTCCCCCGGGTGCGCCGCGAGGGCCAGGAGGAGCGCGCTCACCTCCTGGCTGGAGATCGGCCGCCGGAGCTCCAGGGAGCCGCCGGGGACCACCGCCGTGAACAGGGCCGGCCATCGGTCCGAGTCGCCGGTGGTCTCCACCCCCGCCCCCGCCCTGCGCAGCGCCTCCAGCAGGGGCCCGCTGGCTCGGCCTTCGAGGGTGCCGGCGGGGACCACCTCGGCGCCGCTCCCCGCCGGCCGCCCGAGGGCCGCGAGGGCCGTGAAGAGCCGCGCGCAGGTGCCCGATTCACCCGGGGTGAGCCGGGCCCAGGGACTGGGCGCTCGGTCGTCGGAGGGGGGACTGCCCTCGATGGTCCCCACGCCGCCGCCCCGCAGCAGCGCCGCGGAGAGCGGGTCGTCCCCGCGGTGCTCGCCGGGGAACCTGGCTCCCAGGGCCCTGGCGCAGCGGAGCGCCCCCACGACGTCCGCGGCCCCCGGCAGGCCCTCCAGCCGCGTCCTCCCTCGGGCCACAGCGGCCGCGGCGAGGACCCGCTGCGCCATGGACTTGGACCCCGGGACCCGCACCGCGCCGGAGACCGACGAGTCGGCTCGAAAGCCGGCGGAGAAGGCCTGGAGTGGGTCAGTGCGGTCGGGGTTCACGGAGCAGCCTGGGCGAGCGAGCGACCGAGGATAACGATCCGGCGCCCGGGGTTCGCGGTCGGGGCAGGGCTTGCCTATGGTTCTGGCCATGACCGACGTCTATCTGGGCCGCGATGACCGGCCGACGGGGCTCGAGCAGATCGCCTCGGGCAAGGTGAGGGACATCTATGCCCTCGACCCCGACCACCTGCTGTTCGTCACCACCGACCGCGTCTCCGCGTTCGACGTGGTGATGGGCGAGGGGGTGCCCATGAAGGGCAAGGTGCTCACGGCGATCGCCGCCCACTGGTTCGAGCGAACCCGTGACCTCACCCCGAACCATCTGGTGAGCACCAGCGTCGACGACGCAGAGGGTCTGGATGCGGCCTGGCGCGACCGGCTGAGGGGGCGGGTCATGATCGTCCGACGAGCGACCCCCGACCCCATCGAGTGGGTGGTCCGGGGGCACATCGCCGGCTCTGGCTGGAAGGAGTACCAGCAGTCCCAGACCATCTGCGGGATCCCCTTGCCCGCCGGCCTGTCCCTGGCCGAGCAGCTCCCCGAGCCCATCGTCACGCCCACCACCAAGCACGAGGACCATGACCGGCCGCTGACCCCTGAGGAGGCACGCGACCTCGTGGGTGGCGAGCGGTGGGAGCACGGGAAGGCGCTGTGCCTGGAGCTCTTCAACCGCGGCCGCGAGGAGCTGGCCCCCCTCGGGCTGCGGCTGGCCGACACGAAGTTCGAGCTCGGGGTTCGTGACGGTGAGGTGCTGCTCATCGACGAGGCGCTGACCCCCGACTCCTCGCGCATGTGGGACGAGCAGGATTACCAGGTTGGGATCAGCCCCCCGAGCTTCGACAAGCAGATCCTCCGGGACTGGCTGGAGACGCTGGACTGGAACAAGGAGTACCCCGCGCCCCCCCTGGACCCCGCGATCGTGGAGAGGGTGACCGCCCGCTACCTCGAGGTCTGCGAGCGCATCACCGGGGTCGGGCTGGTCCCGGCCTGAGAGTCAGGGCCCGCCCCGGGAGGCGCATCGCGCCCACCGCCCGGATAGGCTCTGGCCATGAGCACCAAGATCGACCTGCCCTTCGAGACCCTCTCCTGGATCGGGGGCCTGGACGGCCACGTCCAGATGCTCGAGCAGACCCTCCTCCCCCTGGAAGAAGTTCAGCTGGAGGTCCGAACGGTCCCGGAGATGGTGGACGCCATCTATCGCCTCGCCGTCCGCGGGGCCCCCGCCATCGGCGTGGCCGCTGGCTACGGAATGGTCCTCGGCGTTCGCGACGCACCTGCGGGCGGGGTCCTCGACGCGGCCCGCGCCACCAAGGCAACCCTCGACGCCGCGCGGCCCACGGCGGTGAACCTCAGCTGGGCCACCGCCAGGATCGTTCGCCATCTCGAGGGTCTGGACTCTCCGAGCGACGAGGACCTGAAGCAGGCGCTGCTGGACGAGGCCCACGCCATCCACGCCGGGGACCGCGACACCTGCCGGAGAATGGGCGCCCACGGCGCCGCGTTGATCGAGGACGGGCACACGCTCCTCACCCACTGCAACGCCGGGGCCCTCGCCACCGCCGGGATGGGCACCGCGCTCGCGCCCATCTACACCGCTCACGCCCAGGGAAAGCGCGTCGCTGTCTTCGCGGACGAGACCCGCCCCCTCCTCCAGGGCGCTCGCATCACGTCCTGGGAGCTGATGAAGGCCGGGATCGAGGTGCGCCTCATCACCGACGGCATGGCCGCCCGGGTGATGGGCGAGGGCAAGGTCGACGCCGTGTTCGTCGGCTCCGACCGCATCGCCCGCAACGGGGACGTGTGCAACAAGATCGGTACCTACGGGGTGGCCATCTCGGCCCGCCACCACAACATCCCCTTCCACGTCGTGGCTCCGCTCTCCACGGTGGACCCCTCCCTTGCCAGCGGGGACCTCATCCCCATCGAGGAGCGCCCCGCCGAGGAGATCACGGAGGGCTTTGGGAACCGGACCGCCCCGCGAGGGGTGGAGGTGTACGCGCCGGCCTTCGATGTGACCCCCGCCGGCCTGGTCACCTCGATCATCACCGAGGTCGGGATCATCGAGAGCCCGGACACGGCCAAGATGGAGCGCGCCCTGCGGGACGGCGGCGTTTCCTTCTGAGGCATCCGGGCCGTGGAGTGCCCACCGCTGGGGCCCGATCCCGTCCCAGCATCAGACCCGCTCAAGGGGGCGGACTTGGATTCTCGAAGGAAGTGGATACCGGCGCGTCTCCCCTGCGCCCACCCGCACCTCCGAGCCGAGCCTTTCCATGAGCCCCAAGAAGAACGAAGCCTCCACCGAGCGCCCCGCCA
>CAZEFP010000525.1:0-3060 GCA_964511565.1 uncultured Planctomycetaceae bacterium | reverse complement strand
TCCGTGACGAAGACCGTCATGCGGACGATCTCCTCTGGCTGCCCTCCCGCCTCGCGGACCACCGCGAGGACGTTGTCGAGGGCCTGGACGAACTGGCGCGAGAAGTTGTCCTTCCCCACCAGCTGCTGCTCCGCGTCCCAGGCGATCTGGCCGGCCAGGTAGAGCGTGCGGCCGCCGTCCTCCACGAGGACGCCGTTCGCGTAGCCCCGCGCGGCCTTCCAGCCCTTGGGCTGGACCGCCCAGCGGCGCAGGCGGTCGCGGTTCGTATCCCCTCGGGCCACGTTCCCCGTGGGCCGCATCCGGCGAAAGAGTCTCTTCAGCATGGTGTTCAGCGCGCCCCGATCGAGACGCCCTCCTCGATGACGACCTGATCGCCGCCGGTGAGCTCGTGGACGACCCCTGACCGCTCCGAGCGGAGCAGCGAGAGCACGGCGTCCGCGACCTCCTCCACGGTGATCAGCGCTCCCCCTGGGTTCTGACCGGCGAGGAAGGCCCGCAGGTCCTCCTCGGTCCGCCCGGTCTTCTCCTTCATGGTCTCGATGCTCCGCCGCGTCATGGGCGTGTCCACGTAGTGCGGGCAGACCGCCGAGACGCCGACCCCCTTGGGGGCGCACTCGAGGGCGGCGCAGCGGGTCCACCCCATGAGCGCGTGCTTGGACGCCACGTAGGCCGAGACGTAGGGGTACCCGCGGAGCGATGCGGAGGAGGCCACCTGGACCACCCGGCCGCGGCCGCGCTCCAGCATCCCGGGCGCGAAGGCCTCGAAGAGCCGGAGGGGACCGAAGTAGTTGATCTCCATGAGCCGCCGCGCGAGGTCGAGGCTGCCGGCGGCGGTGGACGACATGGTCTCCGCGACGCCCGCGTTGTTGACCAGCCACTCGATGGGCCGGAACCCCTCCAGCGCGCCGGGGAGCGCCGCGCAGCTCGCCTCCTCGGTGACGTCGAGGGCGAGGCCGACGCACTCGGTCCCGGTCTCCCGCTGGAGCGCCTCGGCGGCCTGCGCCGCCCGCTCACCGTCGCGCCCCGTCAGCGCCACCGGCGTCCCGGCCGCGAGGATCGCACGGGCGATGGCCGCCCCGATCCCGCTGGTGCCGCCGGTCACGAGCGCGGCAGCGCCGTCCGAGGTGGAGAGTTCCGAAGACATGGGAGAAGGGTAACGCGGACGCGCCCCCGGCGACCTGCTACCTTCCGAAGCGTGTCCAAGCCCTCCCCCTACCCCCTGCCCGATCCGGGCTGGCCCAGCGCGGACGAGGCGGTGATGAGCCGGCTGTTCGCCCCGACGCGAGTGGGCGCCTTCACCGCCCACACCAGCACCTGGGTCCCCGCCATGGTGCCCTGGCGGTCCACGGAGGAAGGGGACGCCACGCCGGAGGTGGTCGACTGGTACGGACGCTTCGCCGACGGGCGCCCCGGCGTCCTGGTGGTCGAGGCCACGGGCATCCGCGACGTGCCCTCGGGCCCCCTGCTCCGGATCGGACACGACCGCTTCGTGCCGGGCCTCCGCCGCCTCACCGATGAGGTGCGCGCTCGCAGCCAAGGAGAGACCCGGGTGCTGATCCAGCTCATCGACTTCCTCCGGATCCGCAGGCGCCCGGACAAGGCCGTCTACCTCGAGCGCTTCCTGGAGCTCGAGGAGCGGCACCGCGAGGCCGTCGGGCTGGACCGGGGCGCCGACGACGGGTCGGTGCGCGCAGCCCTCGCCGCGCTCCCCCACGAGGACCTCCTCGCAGCGCTCACGGCCCGAGAGGCGGAGGACCTGGAGTTCGGCGCGCGGGAGCGCGTCTGGGACACCCACCTGGAGCACATCGCCGAGCTCCCGCGCACCCTGCCGGGCCTCTTCGCCGACGCCGCCGAGCGGGCCGTGGCCGCCGGCTTCGACGGGGTCGAGCTGCACTTCGCCCACGCCTACACCATGGCGAGCTTCCTCTCCGCGCGGAACGTGCGCGAGGACGGCTACGGCGGGGACCTCGAGGGCCGCGTGCGCCTGCCCCTCGAGGTGCTCGCCGCGGTCCGCGAGCGCGTCGGGCCCCACGTCACCGTGGGCTGTCGCATGCTCGGGGACGAGGTCATCGAGGGCGGCACGACACTGGACGAGGCCGCCTGGTTCGCCCGCCGCTTCGCCGAGGCGGGGATGGACTTCATCTCCATCAGCAAGGGCGGCAAGTTCGAGGACGCGAAGCAGCCCCGCGTCGGGGCAGCCGCCTACCCCTACACGGGTGAGAGCGGACACGAGTGCATGCCCACGGTGCGCATCGGCGACCCCGGCCCCTTCGGCCGCAACCTCCCCCTCTCGGCGGCGGTGCGACGGGCGGTGCGGGAGGTGACCGACGCGGTCCCGGTGGTCGGGTGCGGCGGCCTCGGCACCTTCAGGGAGGCGGAGGCCGCCCTCGCCGAGGGCACCTGCGACCTGGTCGCGGCCGCGCGCCAGTCCCTCGCGGACCCCGACTGGTGGCGCAAGATGCAGCTCGGACGGGGCGGCGAGATTCGGCGCTGCATCTACACCAACTACTGCGAGGGCCTCGATCAGAAGCACAAGGAGGTCACCTGCCAGCTCTGGGATCGTCCTGATCCTGGGGAGGACGCCCCGCCCCCCCACGCTGGATCCCTGCGGAGCTCGGACGGCAAGCGACAGCTCCTGGCTCCCCGCTGGGACGCCTGAGCGCCGCAGAGGGGACCTCCGCCAGGAGAAAACCCTCGCCCCGGGGCTACATTGTCCTCCGGCCCGGCCTCCCCCGGGCCGCACGCTCCCATCCGCTCGCTCCGTCGACATGACCTCCCTCCTCCGCCTCGCCCTCGCCTCCGCGGCGCTGCTGATCGGCCCCACGGCCCTCCCCGCCGCCGCCCAGGACACCCCCTCCCCTCCCGCGTCCCCCACGCCCTCGCCGCTGCGGGTCTTCACCGTCGGCGCCAGCGTGTCCGCGGGCTTCGGTCTCTCGGCGGAGCTCGCCACCGAGAAGGACGTGGCCCTCGCCGTGTTCCTGGAGGCCGCGCTGACCGAGCGCGGCCGCGAGCGCGTCACCTTCGTGGACGAGGGGGAGGGCTGGTTCTTCAACGCGCCCT
>CAZEFP010000524.1:0-3076 GCA_964511565.1 uncultured Planctomycetaceae bacterium | reverse complement strand
AGACCGGCATGACGCACAGCTCCCAGGCGTTCGCGATGGCGAAGAGATCGAGGTCGATGGCGATCGGGAGCAAGCCGGCGCCTTGGATCATCTGAGCCTGGCCGTTCAGCCGCTCGGACTGGCAGGCCGCCACGAGGACCGACATCTCGGGGTCCTCCGCGGTGCCCCGCTGGAGCGGCAGGCAGTCCAGGATGAAGTCCTCGTCCGAGGCGACGATCTTGTCCGCCTCGAACTGGATGGCCTGCTTCAGCTCGCTGTCGGACATCTGCGGCATGGAGAGGTAACGCACGACCGTGTCCTGACCGGACACGCCCGAGACGACGCGCTTCGAGCGGAAGCGGCCCTCCTTGAAGACCTGCTTCACGGCGTCATCGACGCTCCCCCCCGGTGGCAACTCGGCGCGGCTGAAGCCGGTGATCACCGGTTCCTGCCCCTCGAGCGTGATCTCTACGGCCTTGACGACCGAACTGCCGAGGTCGAGTCCGACCACCCTCTTCTTGCTCCGAAACACTTGCCTTTCCCGTGGGTTGGGGGGCCGCGCTCGATGGGGTTGCCCCGGCGGCTCCACTGGCTGTGTCGTCCAGCCCCCGCGAATGGGTTGAGCAGCCGTCCCAAAAAAGAGCAGCGAACGGGCTTCCTGGAGGCGTGAGGGGGTTTCCCCTGCACCCTCCGGGGCCCCTCAGGAGCCCTGGAGGGACCCCATGGCTCGGCGTGGGATCGGCGCCCCGGCAGCCTGAAGAAACCGCCGAATGCACGATCGCTGGCGGGGGCAGCCCCAGAGGGGCACAGGCGGCCCTCAGAGGGCCTCGTGGAGCATCAGCTGGCGGACTCGTGCTCGCCGAAGCCGGAGGAAAACAGCCCTGCGAGGTCCTCGAGCAGCCCGTCGGCCCCCTCCCCCTCCGCGCTGAGCTCGAGCTCAACGCCCTTCCGCGCCTCGAGCGTCATCAGCTCCAGGATGCTCTTGCCGTTGACGTCGCGCCCCTCGTCCCCCACCAATCGGATCCTCAACGAGCAGGCGTGCCCCATGGCGAGGGAGACGATGGCGTGGCACGGCCGGGCGTGCAGCCCGGCCTCGTTCACGACGGTGACGCTTCGACTGGTGGTCATGGCCGACGGCCCTCGCCCGGCGACGGAGCGCCGGGGAGAGGCTCAGATGGAGGACATCTCCTTGAGGAGTCCGACCAGCTGGGGCTTGGTCTTCGCCTGCAGGGCGAAGGCTCGGAAGTCGGTGTCCCTGGCCAGCTTGGCGATCCAGCGCATCATCTCGAGGTGGTCCTCGGGGTCGTGCTCATCCGTGGGGCCATCGGGGCGGATGACCGTGAAGAGGATGTGCACGGGGGCGCCGTCCACCGCCCTCCACTCCAGCCCATCCTTGCAGACCGCGAGGGAGCAGACGGCCTCGGTGAGGCCCTCGACCTTGACGTGAGGGATGGCCACGTTCATGCCCACCCCCGTGGAGGCCAGCGCTTCCCGATCGTGGAGGGCCTTCCGGATCGACTCGCCGAGGTCCTCGGTCACGAGCCCCGAGGACATGATCTGCGCGGCGACCTCGTCCAGGGCCTCTTCCTTGGACTCCGCCTTCATCTTGAGGATGCAGGCCTTCGACTTGAAACGCTTGTACCAGTCCATGGGAGGTCTTGGGGCCGGAGCGGGCCACCCGGGCTCGGGCTCGCTCTCGGCGACCAACTTAACAGAATCGGCGCTCCACGGCTTGGGCCCGTCGGAGGCGGCGGGGCGCGCCTGCCGCGGGTCCGTGCAGCATCCAGCCATGGGCGAGGCGGCCCGGCCGGATCGAGATCCAGCCGGGCCGCCCCATCAGACCGCGAACCCGAGGGCCGCGCGGCGGACTCCCTGCGTTCAGGCGACTCCGTGGTGCCTCCGGGGCTCCAGCTTGGACTTATCATGCTGCTTACGAAGCTGCCTCCCCATGCGGTCGATGGCCTCGTAGAGGGCCTCCCCGAAGGCGTCGCGGTGGACGTTCGCCACGAGGGTTTGCCCTCTCCCCAGGTTGGCGACCAGCTCGACGCGGTGCGTGCGCGCGTCCTTCTCCAGGCGTGCATCCATGGAGATGATCTCCTGATTGAACCGCTCGAGCGCAGCTAGACGCTCCTCGACGAGGTTGCGGTAGCGGCTCGGGTAATCGTGATGCAGGATCGACACTTTGGTCTTCATGCGCACCTCCTGGAGCGTGGGTTTCGAGTTGTCCTGGTGATCCACCGGAAACCGGCGAGTCCCGATCGACCCTGCGACAAATGTGCACAGGCGTCAAGACATCAATGAGGAGCCGGCCCTGGGGGCACCACGAACGGCGATTCGCCGCGAATCGGAGGAAGGGGGAGGCCCCGGCGGGATCTGTCCTGGGAAGAGGCACGGGCCGCCCGAGGGGGGGGCTCAGTTGAGCAGACCAGGGACACCAGCCGGCCCGCGGTCGGGGCCGGGGAAGACCGACTCGTCGTAGAGGACCCGGACCATGTAAAGCCCCCGCGCGGGAGCGGTGGGACCCGCCAGGCTTCGGTCCCCCGCCTGGAGCGCGGCGCTCACCTCGTCGGGGGTCATCGCCCCCTTACCCACCTGGATCAAGGTGCCCGCGATGGTCCTCACCATGTTGTAGAGGAACCCGTCCCCCTGGACGACGATGGCGAAGCGCTCGCGTCGCGCCACGAGCCGCAGGTGCTGCACCGTCCGGACGGTGGACTTGCGCGGCGAGCCTGCGGTCGCGAACGCCGCGAAGTCCCTCCGCCCGATGATGCGCCGCGCCGCCTCCTCCATCGCTCTTCGGTCGAGCGGCGCGGGGTCCCAGTGGACGTGCTCGACCCCGAGCGCCGGCCGATGCCGAGTGCTCTGCACCACGTAGGCGTAGCGCTTTCCGCGCGCGTCGAACCGCGCGTGGAAGTCGTCGCGGCAGGTCTCCGCGCGCCGGACCCGGACCCCCTCGGGGAGGTGCGCGTTGAGGGCGTGGCGCAGGCGCTCGTCGTCGAGGCGTGTGTCCACGTGGAAGTGGGCCACCTGCCGCAGCGCGTGGACGCCGGTGTCGGTGCGCCCCGCCCCGTGGATCGTCACGATGGTCCCCAGGAGG
>CAZEFP010000523.1:0-3078 GCA_964511565.1 uncultured Planctomycetaceae bacterium | reverse complement strand
CGTCCACGGACCGCGTCCGCTCCAGGAACGCCTCCGCCTGGGAGGGGTCCAGCTCGACGAGGGAGTCGTCCTGGGAGTCGCGGTGGGCCTTGGTCATGGGTGGCGCCTCGGGCGCTCGGTTCAGGCGTCGCCGCCGTGGTTGGACTCGCCCTCGTCGGCGCCCTTCGAGCCACCGCGACGACGGGTCGTGCCGATACCGTACTTGTCGAGCTTGCGCTGCAGTGCGAATCGGCTGATC
Organism: uncultured Planctomycetaceae bacterium; assembly: GCA_964511565.1. Lineage (GTDB taxonomy): Bacteria > Planctomycetota > UBA1135 > UBA1135 > Saltatorellus. The sequence continues at coordinate 2,840 of CAZEFP010000523.1, read as the reverse complement.
CCCAGGGCCGTGGCCGCCTTGCTCTTGTTGCCCCCCGCCTGGGCGAGGGCGGCCTCGATGGAGCGACACTCGAGATCCGCGACCGCCGAGCGGATGTCGCCCGACTCGAGGACGGCCCCGGCGGCGGCCGGGCTGGAGCTGCGACCGTAGCCCTCCACCACTGACCTGGAGAGGTGCTCCACCCGGATCTGCTCGTCGGCCACCACGAGCAGCCGACGCATCTCGTTCTCGAGCTCCCGCACGTTGCCCGGCCAGTCATGGCTGCAGAGCACGGAGACGACGTCATGGGGCAGGGACGGGACCTCCCGGCCAGCCTCCCTCGCCGCGCGCAGGAGCAGGTGCTCCGCCAGCAGGGGGATGTCGTCGCGGCGATCCCGTAGGGCCGGCAGGTCCACGCTGAGGACCGCGACCCGGTAGAAGAGGTCCTCGCGGAACGTGCCCTCGCGGACCATCTCCTCCAGGTTGCGGTGGCTCGCGGTGAGGAGGCGGACGTCCACCCGCACGGTCCGGTCCGAGCCGAGCACCCGCAACTCGCCCTCCTGCAGGACCCGCAGGAGCTTCTTCTGCATCTCGGGGCTCATGTCCCCGATCTCGTCGAGGAACAGGGTGCCCCCGTCGGCCTGCTCGAGGAGGCCCTTCTTGGCGCGGTAGGCGCCGGTGAACGCCCCCCGCGCGTGACCGAAGAGCTCCGACTCGAGCAGGGTGTCGGGGAGCGCGGCGCAGTTCTCCGTCACGAAGGGCTTCTCCCGGCGGGAGCCATTGCGGTGAATCGCCCTGGCGATCAGCTCCTTCCCGGTCCCGCTCTCCCCGTGGATCAGCACGGGGAGGTCCGACTCCACGACCCGGTCGAGGGTCTGGAAGACGGCCGTCATGGCGTCGGAGGCCCCCACCATCTGCCCGTAGTCGTACCGGCTTCTCTCCCGGTCGAGCTCCTTGCGGACCACGGCCAGCTCGTTCCCCTGGTCGCGGACCTTGCGGCCGAGCTGCTCGTTCAGGCGCTCGATCTGCTTGGCCGACGCCTCCATGGTCCGGTTCTGCTCCCGGAGCGACGCCACGAGGCGCGCGTTCTTGAGAGCGCAGGAAGCCTGGCCGCTGAAGAGCTCCATGAGCTCGAGGTCATCCGCCCCGAAGGCCCCCCGCTGGAGCCGGTTGTCCACGTACAGCACGCCGATGGCGCTCCCGTCGAGGAAGATCGGGAGGCACATCACCGAGCGCAGCCGCAGGTGCTCGACGCTGGCCATTCCGTCGAAGCGGTCGTCCTCGCTGGCGTTCACCGACAGCACCGGGCGGCCCGTGGAGGCCGCCTGCCCGGCGATGCCCATGGAGAGGCGGGACCGCGGCACGACGATGTCCGATTGATCGAAGTTCCTGGCGATGCTGACGGTCATCTTGTCGACGTCCAGCGCCCTGCTCGCGCGGCCGACCGTCGGGGAGTCCTCCTCGAGCAGCACGAAGCCGCGCTCCGCCCCCACCAGCGCGACCGCGCTGTCCACCAGCAGGCGGAGCAGGCGGGCGAGCTCCACCTCACTGCTCAGCTCCCTCGTGATGCTCGCGAAGGCGCGCAGGGTCTCCCGCTCCCGGGACCCTGCCCCCGTCATGGTCTCGGAGCCGCCCAGGGTCGCGCCGGCGTCGGGCTCGGCGGGCTCCAGCACCAGGTCGACGCCCCCCACGCAGATGCGATCCCCGAGCCCGACCTGCTGACGGTCGACCCGCTGACCGTTCACGAGGGTCCCGTTCGCGGAGCCGAGGTCGATGATCCAGGGTGCCCCCTCGATCAGCTCGATCCGCGTGTGGTGGCGGGAGACCCGGGAGCTCTTGAGGCGGATGTCATTGTCCACCGAACGCCCCACCGTGAGGGCTGGCTTGTCCAGGGGGAGCTCCGCCCGGACTCCGTCTTCGACGACCGTCAATCGCATGTTCATGGCACCGTGGCCGCCGGGGATGCAGTCGGGAATGGGGACCAGGGCCGGCGGACCCGAAGAGCGATACCGCACAGAGGGCTCCAGGTCTCCCGGCCAGCGTTCGAAAATCGCACACGCAGCGCGAGGACTCGCCGTAAGCCCCTACCCCTTATGCGCTTGCGCCCCCTCCGCCACAGACCTAGAGTGTCTCGCATGAGCGAGCGTTGGTACGAGGAGGGTCTGCCCTTCTCCTGCACGGCCTGTGGGAACTGCTGCAAGAGCCGCGGGGAGTACAGCCACGTCTATCTGCGGGAGGAGGAGGTCACCGCGATCGCCCGCCACCTGGAGATGGACCCGGTGGAGTTCGTCCGGACCCAGGTGCGCGTGGAGGACGGCTGGATCACCCTGCTCCCCGGCCTCTCCCGCTGCCAGTTCCTCGACGACGCGGGCAAGTGCAGGCTGTGCGACTTCGGGCTGGTGGGCACGCGCGAGGTGACGGCGGGCACGCCAAACTACATGGCGCCCGAGCTCTTCCAGGCCAAGCCGTACTCGACGCCGGTCGACGTGTTCGCCTTCGGCGTGCTGCTCAACGAGCTTTTCGCGCGCGAGGTGCCGTGGGACGGCTACCAGCCGATGGACATCAAGGCCAAGGTGGTGGCAGGCGAGCGGCCGCGCACCCCCAAGACGATGCCGAGCGCGTGCGAGGGGCTGGTGCGCAAGGCGTGGCACAAGCTGCCCTCGCTGCGCCCCTCCTTCCCGCAGCTCCTCCCCACGCTGCGCGCCATCGAGGAGTCGCTGCCGCTCGGCGCCGCGCTGTACGGCACCAAGAAGTACTCCGACTCCTTGGACGACTTCGCGATGCTCGGGCTCAATCGGACCGTCTGATCGGCGCGGCCAGCCCACCCATCCTCCCTAGGACCACGAGCGCCTTCGCCAGCG